>JBQGCR010000342.1:0-2040 GCA_052038585.1 Kineosporiaceae bacterium | reverse complement strand
ACCGTCGTCAGACCCGCCTCGGCGGCGAGCCGCTCGACGACCCGGCGCCACACGAGCGCCCCGGCGCCGATGACGTCCACCCGTCCGGGGTGCATGTACGGCAGGCGCGCCCGGTCGTGCCGGGTCATCCCGAGCAGGCTGTCGCAGGCGGCGAGGACGTCGGGCACGGGCAGCGTCGCGCCGTGGATCCGCCTGCTGTCGTAGGAGTCCAGCCGCAGGGCGTGGGCGGTCACCGTCGTCACGGACCCGGCGAGCCCGACGAGCGTGCGCGCCTTCGCGAAGGGCACGGCCGCCGCGGCGCGCTCCACCGCGGCGTCGACGTCGGCCGCGGTCGCGAGCACCTCGCGCTGGGTCGGCGGGTCGGACAGCGCGTGCCGCTCGGTGAGCCGGACGCAGCCGACGTCGACCGACACGGCGGCGTCCGCGGCGTCGTCCCCGAGGACGAACTCGGTGGAGCCGCCGCCGATGTCGACGACGAGGAAGGGCTCGGCGTGGGCGGCGTCGAGGCCGAGCGTCGCCCCGACGAAGGACAGCTCCGCCTCCTCGTGCCCGGGGATGACCTCGGGCTCGACGCCGAGCAGGCCGCGGACGCCGTCGGTGAACTCGTCGCGGTTCTCCGCGTCCCGGCTCGCCGACGTCGCGACGAAGCGCATCCGCTCGACGCCGGCGTCCCGGCACAGCGCGGCGTAGAACCGCGTGACGCCGAAGGCGCGTTCGAGGGCCTGGGGCGAGAGCCGGCCCGTGCGGTCGACGCCCTCGCCGAGGCGGACGATCTCCATCCTGCGGTCGACGTCGACGACGGTCCCGGCCACGGGGTCGACGTCCGCGACGAGCAGGCGCAGCGAGTTGGTGCCGCAGTCGAAGGCTGCGACGCGGGTCATGGGTCCTCCCGGGCACGAGCGGTCACGCACATCGTGGGCCATCCCCGGCCCGTGCGCGCGCTAGCCGATCTCGGCCTGCGGGCTGCCGGCCCGCTCGAAGGACGTGCCGTCGGCCGAGGGGACGACGCACGGCCCGGAGCGCCACCAGTCCGGCAGGGCCGCGAGCGCCTCGTCGCCGAGCGGGTTGACCCCCGGCCCGGCGGCGAGCGCGTGCCCGACGAGGACGTGCAGGCACTTGACCCGGTCGGGCATCCCGCCGGCGCTCACCCCGGCGATCTCGGGGACGTCCCCGAGCGCCGCGCGGCGGCGCAGGTTGTGCTCGTGCGCGGCCCGGTAGCGTTGGGCGAGAACGGTATCCGTCGCGAGCCGGTCCTGCATCGTGCGCATGAGCCCGCTCGTCTCGAGCGTGCCGACCGCGCCGGTGGCCCGCGGGCACGTGAGGTAGTACGTCGTCGGGAACGGGGTCCCGTCGCCGAGCCGGGGTGCCGTCGTGACGACGTCGGGGGTGCCGCACGGGCAGCGGTGGCCGACGGCGACGACGTCGCGGACCGGGCGTCCGAGCTGCGCGCTCACGGCGGCGAGGTCGCGCTCGTCGGGGGAGTCCGCCGCCGGCGTGACCTCGCTCACGGTGCGCCCGACCGGGAGGCCGACGGCGAGGCGGACGGCGACACGGACGGCGACACGGACGGCGAGGGGACGGCCGACGGGCCGCCGACGGTGCCGACGCTCGACCGGTCGCCCGCGACCTCGACGCTGCGCCACAGGTCGCCGAACCAGGCCCGGTCGGAGGAGGCGACCCGGGCCGCCGTCGCGCTCGGGTCGGCCAGGACCGCGGGCGGCCGGTCGTCGAGGACGACGTAGCGCGTCTCGCCGGGGAGAACGAAGTTGAGCCGCTCGCGCGCCTGCGCCCGGACGAACTCCGGGTCCTGCCAGCGGGCGCGCTCCCGCTCGAGGGCCTGCACCTCGCTGCGGCCGGTCGAGACCTCCGCCCGGAGGCGGTTGAGCTCGGCCCGCTGCTCGAACCACGGCTTGAGGGACGGGGCGAGGAGCAGGACGAGGATGACGGCGGTGCCGGACACCATGGTCATCGGCCGCAGGATCGCCGGACGGCGGGCGGCGGCCGGCCGGGCGGTGGCCGTGGGGCGCGCGGCGGTCGCCG
>JBQGCR010000341.1:0-2704 GCA_052038585.1 Kineosporiaceae bacterium | reverse complement strand
CGGCGGCGATCCGCTCGCCGTGCGGGTCGAGCGCCCGCGCGGCGCGGCGTCCGGAGAGCCAGCAGGCGACGAGCGGCAGGAGCGTCAGCCCGAGGGGCACGAGCCCGACGGTGCCGCCGGCGCGGCCGCCGAGCCCGAGGTCCGCGCCCACCGCGACGGTCCAGGCCGACAGGGCCACGCGGACGGTCTGCGACCACGTCGCGCTCGACCCGGACCCGGTCACCCACGCGAGGACGACGGGCGCCAGGACGAGGACGACGGACGCGACCGCCGCCTGGAGCGCCGCGAGCACGCCGGCGAGCACCGGCGACGGCGCGGGGGCCGCCGCGTAGGTGCGGGTGGTGTCGTCGAGGAGCGTCATCGGTGCCCATCCTCCCCCGCTCCCACCCCACCCCCCGTCAGGCGCGCCGCGAACCGACCCCACCCGGAGGTGGGTCGCGGGCATCATGGGCGGGTGCGGGGCAGGCGCGCGGTGGTCGTGGGGTACGTCGGCACGCTCGTCGTGCTGCTGGGGGCGTGGGGCCTGCTCCGACAGGCGGACGAGCCGCCCGGCGCCGACGTGGCGGTGAACATCGCCGTCGTGACGGTTCCGACGGTGCCGGCGACCGACCCGCAGGTGGTCCCGGCGCAGCCCGGGGCGCCTGCGCCGGTGCCCGAGCTGCTGAAGGCCGGCGTCGTGGCGCGGCTCCTCGTGTCGCTCGGCGGATGGACGGACCGGCAGAGCCCGTGGGAGCTGCCGACCCCCCGGATCCCCGCCGGCGAGGCCGCCGAGCCGTGGCGCCTGCCGGGCGCGACGTTCGTGCGGATCACGGGGGCCCGGCTGAGCGAGGACGGTGGGCTCGACCTCGTCGTGGACCCGGCTCGGTGGGCCGGCCCCGGCACGCCGGTCGTCGACCCCGAGGCCGCCGAGGAGGTCGTCCGCGCCGCCCCGGACGTCCACGTCCCGGGGCGTCTGGCCGAGCTGGGACCCGACGACCGGCTCGACGCCTGGGTGGTCCGGCGCGGCGGCGTCGTCGTCGAGGTCCTCCCCTCACCTGGCACCCCGTGACCTGGCGACGCCCACGGACCACGACGACGACGGCCCCCGCGGGTGTCCGCGGGAGCCGTCGTGCGTCGGGCGAAGAGGTCAGCCGAGCTCGGCCATGACCTCGCGCATGAGGCGGGCGGTCTCGGACGGCGTCTTGCCGACCCTGACCCCGGCGGCCTCGAGGGCCTCCTTCTTCGCCTGCGCGGTGCCGGCCGAGCCGGACACGATCGCGCCGGCGTGGCCCATCGTCTTGCCCTCGGGGGCGGTGAAGCCCGCGACGTAGCCGACGACCGGCTTCGTCACGTGCTCCTTGATGTACGCCGCGGCGCGCTCCTCGGCGTCGCCGCCGATCTCGCCGATCATGCAGATCGCCTTGGTCTCGGGGTCGGCCTCGAAGGCGGCGAGCGCGTCGATGTGCGTCGTCCCGATGATCGGGTCGCCGCCGATGCCGACGTTCGTCGAGAAGCCGATGTCCCGCAGCTCGTACATGAGCTGGTAGGTCAGCGTGCCGGACTTCGAGACCAGGCCGAGGGGGCCGTGCTTGGTGATGTTCGCCGGGATGATGCCGACGTTGGAGCGCCCGGGGCTGATGAGGCCGGGGCAGTTCGGGCCGATGATCCGCGTCGTGCCCTTGGACTGGGCGTAGGCGAAGAACTCGGCGGTGTCGTGCACCGGGACGCCCTCGGTTTTGAGGACGACGAGGGGCACCTCGGCGTCGATCGCCTCGATGACGGCCTTCTTGGTGAACGCGGCCGGGACGAAGACGACCGAGACGTCGGCCCCGGTCTGCGCGACGGCCTCGCCGACCGAGTCGAAGACCGGCTTGACGACCTTGTCGTTGAACTCCTGGCCCTTGCCGCCCTTGCCCGGGGTGACGCCGGCGACGATGTTCGTCCCGGAGTTGATCATCCGCTGGGTGTGCTTGCGGCCCTCGGAGCCGGTCATGCCCTGGACGATGACGCGGCTGCTGTGCTCCAGCCAGATCGACATTCCTCAGGCTCCCTGTCCCTGGCCGGTGGCGGCCAGCTCGGCCGCCTTGCGGGCGGCACCGTCCATGGTCTCCTCGCGGTGGATCGAGCCCGCCGGCAGCGAGGCGGCGAAGCTGTCGAGGATCTCCTGCCCGAGGTCGGAGTTGTTGCCGTCGAGGCGGACCACGAGCGGCTTGGTGACCGGGGTGCCGTTCCTCTCGAGGATCTCGAAGGCGGCGAGGATGCCGTTGGCGACCGCGTCGCACGCGGTGATGCCGCCGAACACGTTGACGAACACGGCCTTGACCTGCGGGTCGCCGAGGACGATCTCGAGGCCGTTGGCCATGACCTCGGCCGAGGCGCCGCCGCCGATGTCGAGGAAGTTCGCGGGCTTGACGCCGCCGAACTCCTCACCGGCGTAGGCGACGACGTCGAGGGTGCTCATGACCAGGCCCGCGCCGTTGCCGATGATCCCGACCTCGCCGTCGAGCTTGACGTAGTTGAGGCCCTTCTCCTTGGCCTTGGCCTCGAGCGGGTCGGCCGCGGCCTTGTCCTCGAGCTCGGCGTGCGCCTTCTGCCGGAAGTCGGCGTTGCCGTCGAGGGTCACCTTGCCGTCGAGGGCGATGACCTTCCCGTCCTCGGTCTTGACGAGCGGGTTGACCTCGACGAGCGTCGCGTCCTCGGCGATGAACACGCCCCAGAGCTTGAC
>JBQGCR010000340.1:0-2902 GCA_052038585.1 Kineosporiaceae bacterium | reverse complement strand
ACGCGACGGCCCAGCCGTCGACGGTGAAGGACGGTCCCTCGGGCTGGGTGATGGAGATGGGCTTGAGGTCGGTCCGCACCCCGGTGAAGGCGGGCCGGTTGTCCGGGGTGAACATCCGCTCGGGCTCGTAGTTGCCGGCGTACGCCGGCAGCGGCACGACGCCGTGGTCGGCGACGTCGACGACCGTCATCGCGTCGAGGTCGACGGTGACGACGAGGTTCTCGACCGGCCGGGCGTAGCCGTGCTCGCCGGGCGCGCTGCGCACGAACGACAGCGGCCGGCACAGCCGTCGTCCGGTTCGGGGGTCGTCGTCCGGGCCGGTGTAGCCGGAAGGCCAGGGGTCGATCATGACGAGGGAGAAGTCCTCGACGCCGCGCAGCCGCATCGCCGCCTGCCAGCGGGCGTCCGCACGGACGCTCTCCTCGACCGAGAACCTCGCCTCCATGATGTACGAGGGGAACCGGCCCTCGACGGTCCCGACGCGGGCGACGACGGCGTGGGTGAGGTCGACGAACGCCTCCATGAGCCGGCTCGCCCCCCGGTCGTAGAGGACGACCTTCGCGACGCGGTCGGGCGGGCTGTCGAGGTCGAAGACGAGCCCGGCCGGTTTGGCCGGCTCGTGGAGCACCGTCATGACGAACCGGGTCTGCGGCCCGACCCGGCCGTCGGCCAGGAGCAGGGCCCGGGTCGCCTCGATCTCGGCGGCGCTCAGGGGGTCCAGCGGGTGGGGCCGGGTCGAGACCTCGACCCGGGGGGACGGCAGGGACAGCTCGGTCGTCATGAGGTCGCTCCGCTCGTGCTGGGGGTCGTCGTCGTGGACGGGCGGTCGGTCAGGTCGAGGACGGCGAGGTGCGCGAGCGCGTCACCCTCGGAGAGCTTCGCGGCGGAGCGGCGGCCGAGGTGGTAGACCACAGCCGCGGCGACGACGAAGACGAGGATCGTCACGCCGACCCACGTCATCCAGTCCCGCTGCGGGATGTCGGCGCTGAAGGGCAGCGTGTACGCGTACCAGATCCCCGCGGTGGTCGCCGCCGAGCCGACGGCCGCGACCGCCACCGCGGCGGGCTTGCCGCCCGGCACGCGCCAGAAGTCCTCCGTCGCATAGCGTTCGGCGTACTTCCAGCGGGCGATGGCCAGCGGGAGGAAGAAGAAGTAGCCGCTCGCGAGCCAGATGATCGTCAGCGCGCCCTGGAGGTAGAGGAACACCTCGGCGAGGCTCGCCTGGCTGTAGAGGACGACGATCATCGTCGAGGAGATGACGCCCTGGACGAGCACGGCCGTCACCGGGTTGCGGGTCCGCGGGTTGAGGTGGGTGAACAGCCGCGGCAGGTGCCGCTCGATGCCGGAGACGAAGATGAGCCGGGCGTAGGCGGACTGGTACGTCATGAGCGCGAAGAGCATGACGAGCGAGAGACCGATCGCGGCGACCGGGACGAGCCCGGGGATGCCGGCGACGCCGAGCGCGGCGATGACACCGGTCACCGGGTCGATCTCGGCGAGCGGGGTCGACAGGAGGATGCCGGTCGTCGTGATGACGTAGCCGACCGCGAGGACGAGCGAGCCGATCGCGACCATCTTCACCGCGCTGCGCCGCACGGAGAGGAACTCCGCCCCCATGTTGAACGGGGTCTCGACGCCGAGCAGGTAGAGCAGCACGAGGCCGAAGACCCAGCCGTAGCCCGCGAAGTCGACCGTGAGCAGCTCGCCGGCGTCCACGGGGTTCGCCGACCCGTTGCGGGCGGCGTGGAGGACGCCGACGACGAGCACGGCGACGCAGACGACGGCGTAGACGCCGGACGCGACGTAGAGCATCCGCTGGGTCAGGGTGAGCCGGCGCAGCGCGAGGCCGACGGCGAGCCAGAGGATCGTCAGCTGGAGCAGGATCGACGTCGTCAGCCCGACCTCGACGCCGAAGGCCAGCGCGAGGAAGGCGACGATCGCGGCCGGCGTCGTCGCACCGTTGAGGATGACCGGGATCCACGAGAGGAACCCGCCGGCGTAGGCGAGCGGCTCGTTCATCGTGCGGTAGGACCAGATGTAGACCCCGCCCTGGGCGGGCCACAGGTTGCCGAGCTCCATGACCGCCAGGCCCGCGGGCACGAGGAAGACGACGAACCCGAGCACCCACATCGGCATCGAGCCCCAGCCGGCGGTGCTGATGATCGAGGAGCCGGTGATGAAGTAGATGATGAACACGTAGATCGCCACGAGGCCGAAGGTCGTGAGCACCTTCGGCAGCACCTGGTCGGGGACCACCTCGGCGGCGAGCTTGCCCTCGCGCGCGAAGGCCGGCGGTGCGGGGTTGTCGGTGGCCATGTCAGTCCTCCCGGGGGGACGGGGCGGGCAGGTGGACGGTGGGCTGGGGGCCGGGGTCGTCGACGATCCGGCCGTCCTGCATGCGGACCACGCGGCTGGCCTCCTGCGCCACCGCGGGGTCGTGGGTCGAGGCGACGACGGTGACGCCGAGCGTCGTGCACAGCTCGCGCAGCATCCGCACGACCGTCGCGCCGGTCCGGGCGTCGAGGTTGGCCGTCGGCTCGTCGGCCAGGACGAGACGGGGGGTGCCGACGAGCGCCCGGGCGATCGCCGTCCGCTGCTGCTCGCCGCCGGACATCCGCGTCGGGTGGTGGTGCAGCCGGTGCCCCAGACCCACCATCTCGAGCAGCTCGGTCGCCCTGCGCCGCAGAGACGCCCGGTCGTACGGCTCGAACATCAGGGGCAGCTCGACGTTCTCGACGGCCGACAGGAACGGGATGAGGTTGTAGCTCTGGAAGATGAAGCCGATCGTGTCGTGCCGCAGGGACGCGAACTGGCTCTCGGTGAGCGTCGCGGTGTCGGTGCCCTCGATCGTCACGCTGCCCTTCGTCGGCCGGTCCAGGCCGCCGACGATGTTGAGCAGCGT
>JBQGCR010000339.1:0-3717 GCA_052038585.1 Kineosporiaceae bacterium | reverse complement strand
GCGGCGACCCGTGCTGGCCCGGCTCCTCGTCGTCGCCGGGTGCACCGCCCTCGAGGCGCTCCAGGAGGGGCCGGTCGCGGCGCTCGGACCGGCCGCCGTCCTCGCCGCCCTCGCCGTCGTCGCCTCGCTGCCGTGGAGCGGGCCGGCGCTCTCGCCCGGGCGCCGCCTCGCCGTCGAGGGCGTCCTCACCGCTGTCGCGGTCGGCGTGCTCGCCGGGCCCGGCTCGCCGTTCGTCGCCGTCACGCTCGTGCCGGTGACGGTCTTCGGCATCACCGGGCGGCCGCGCCGGGCGCTGCTCACGGCCGCGGCGACCGGTGCGGCGTACGCCGTCACCGTCGTCCTCGCCGCGCTCGCCGGGCGCGGTCCGGACCCGGTGGGCCGGGCCGCGCTCGACGGCCTCGGCTGGGCCGCCGCCGTCGTCGCCTTCACGCTCCTCGCGCTCACCGGCCGTCGGGCGCGGCCCGGCCCGGGCGCGACGGACCCGCACTACCTCGACGCGCACCGGCTCCTGTCCGAGCTCGAGGGGGTCTCCCGCCAGCTCAGCCTCGGGCTCGACCCGCACACCGTCGCCGCGGCGCTGCGCGAGGACCTGTGCGCGGCCGCCGGCGCGGCCGACGGGTGCATCCTCGTCCGGACCCCCGGCGGGCGCTTCGTCTCCCTCGCCGGCACCGAGCCCGACGGCCTGGAGGAGCCGGCGCTGCAGCGCCGCTGGGCCGGCCACCGCCCGGGCGGCGGGGCCGCCGTCGAGCGCCGCGCGGACGGCACGGTCGCCTGGGTGCCGCTCGTCATGGACGCCGACCCGGTGGCCCTCGCCGTCCTCGTCGGCGTGCCGGCGGGCACGGCTGCCGCCGCGGCGAGCCGGCTGTCCGCGCTCGCCGCCGAGGCGGCGCCGCGCCTGGCGTCCGCGCTGCTCTTCGACGAGGTGCGCCGGACGGCGACGGTCGACGAGCGGCACCGGCTCGCCCGGGAGATCCACGACGGCGTCGCGCAGGACCTCGCGTCGCTGGCCTACCTCGTCGACGACGCCCGCGCGGACGCCGACGGCCCGACCGCCGAGCGGCTCGCCGAGATCTCCGGCCGGGTGCGGGGCCTGGTCAACGAGCTGCGGCTGCGGCTGTTCGACCTGCGCGCCGGGGTGAGCGACTCCGTCGGCCTCGGCGTCGCCGTGAGCGAGTACCTCCAGCAGGTCGGGGCGCGCACGGGCCTGGCGGTCCGGCTGACGCTCGACGAGGGGCCGCGTCGGCTGCCCACCTCCGTCGAGGTCGAGGTGCTGCGGATCCTCCAGGAGGCGGTGACCAACGTGCGCCGGCACGCCCGGGCAACCCAGGTGAGCGTCGCGCTGTCCGTCCACCCGCCGCGCGCGGCGCTGACGGTCGACGACGACGGCCGAGGGCTGCAGTCGGGGCGCCCGGACAGCCTCGGGATCACGGGGATGCGGGAGCGGGCGCAGCGGATCGGCGGGCGGCTCGCGGTCGGTCCCGGCCCGGACGGCGGGACGCGCGTCCGGCTCGTCCTCGAGGGGGCCTCCGCCCGGCTTCCGGCCCCGCAGGCGGGCCGGATGCGGCACGATGTCGACGGCGCCGGTCCTGTCGGCGCCCCCGAGGACGCACCGGAGAGGGGCTCGGCGTGAGCAGCACCGGCGGCCACGCCGGCACGAACGGCGCCCGGGCCGCCCGCCGTCCCCGCATCCTGCTCGTCGACGACCACGAGCTGATCCGCGAGGGGCTGCGCCGGGCGTTCGAGCGGGCCGGGGACCTCGACGTCGTCGGCGAGGCGGCGACGCTCGCGCAGGCGCGCGACGCGCTCGCCCGGCTGCGGCCCGACGTCCTCGTCACCGACGTCCGGCTGCCCGACGGCGACGGGATCGCGCTCGCCTCGGCGGCCCGCGCCCAGCGCCGGGGTCTGGGGATCGTCGTCCTGACGATGTACGCCGGGGACGACACCGTGCTGGCCGCGATGGACGCCGGCGTCTCGGCGTTCGTCGGCAAGGACGCGCCGGTCGAGGACGTCGTCGCCGCCGCCCGGCGGGCCGCCGCCGACCCCGGCACGTTCGCCGCCCGTGGCCTGGAGGACCTCCTGCGCCGCCGGGAGAGCGCGCCGCCCGCCCCGAAGCTGTCCCCGCGCGAGCGGGAGGTCCTCACGTTGCTCGCCGACGGGCTCGCGATCGCCCAGATCGCGCGCCGGCTGTTCATCAGCGAGTCGACGGCCAAGACGCACGTGACGAAGATCTACGACAAGCTCGGCGCCGGGAACCGGGCCCAGGCGGTCATGGCCGCGGTGCGGCTCGGGCTCGTCGACGCCTGACGGCCCGGCACCCGCTCAGGGGCTCGCGGCGTCGACGTCCCGGCCGGCGAGCAGGTCCTGCAGCCGCACCGCGAGGTCGTCCCAGCGCCACGCGGTGGCGACCCACTCCCGGCCGCGCCGGCCGTCGCGGGCCGCGCGGTCGCGGTCGCGCAGCAGGCCGGCGCACGCGTCGGCGACGGCGCCGGCGTCGCGGCCGTCGACCACCTCGCCGTTCTCGCCGGCGAGCACCGCGTCCGGCGCGCCGCCGGAGTCGCCCGCCACGACGGGCAGGCCGGTCGCCGCCGCCTCGAGGTAGCAGATGCCGAGCGCCTCGGGCTCGAGGCCGCCGCGGCGGGTCCGGGTCGGCATGCAGAAGACGTCGCCCGCGTCGTAGTACGCCGGGGTGCGGTCCCACGGCACCCGCCCGGCGAGGACGACGTGCCGCTCGAGCCCGAGGTCGCGCACCGCCCGCTCGACGGCCGGACGGTTCGGTCCGTCGCCGACGAGCAGGAGCGCGGCGTCCGGCACCTGGGCGCGGATCCGGGGCAGCGCCTGGACGAGGACGTCCTGGCCCTTGCGGGCGACCATCCGCGAGACGCAGACGACGACCGGGCGGTCCCCGAGGCCGTGCCGCGCGCGGACCTCCTCGCCGCCGCTGCCGGGGTGGAAGTGCGCGTCGTCGACGCCCGGGGTCAGCCGCCGCATCCGCGCCCGCGCGGCCGGGGTCAGCGCCGGCGCGATCCGGGAGCGGCAGTACTCGCCGAGGTAGGTGACGACGTCGCTGCCCTCGCCGATACGGCGCAGCAGCGGGCGGGTCGCGGGGACACCGGCCCACCAGACCTCGTGCCCGTGGGTCGTCGCGACGAGCCGCTCGACCCCGGCCCGGCGCAGCGCGGGCGCCATGAGCCCGAGCGGGGCCGCCGCGCCGAACCACACCCGGGTGCAGCCCTCGGCGCGGGCGACCTCGGCGGCGCGCCGGGTGATGCCCGGGGTCGGGACCATGAGCGGCGAGCGGTCCCGGACCACCGGGAACGGCAGCGTCGCGTCGAAGGCGGCGTCCCCGTCCTGGCGCGCGGTGTGGACGACGACCGAGCCCGGCGGCATGCGCCGGGCCATGGCGAGGACGAAGGACTCGATGCCGCCCGTGCGGGGCGGGAAGTCGTTGGTCACGACGAGGGTGCGGGCCGTCACGGGCGGGCCGCTCCGGCGACGTCGGCGAGGTGGTCCAGCCACCGCGTCCGGAAGCCCTCGGCGTCCGTCCCGAGCCGGGCGTAGGCCCGGTCGAGGGCGGCCTGCGTCGTCATCGCCGCGCCCGGCGGGGCGTCCTCGAGCCCGGCGGCGGTGCGGTAGAAGTCGACGACGGCGGCGTCGTCGTCCTCACGCGTCCCGACGGCGTCGAGGGCGAGCCAGGCGCCGGCGTCGGCGTCGTCGACC
>JBQGCR010000338.1:0-1970 GCA_052038585.1 Kineosporiaceae bacterium | reverse complement strand
GCGTCCCGCTTGAGGACGATGACGAGCCGCTGGCCCGTCTTGCCGCTCGTCTCGTCGCGGATGTCCGCGATGCCCTGCACCCGGTTGTCCCGGACGAGCTCGGCGATCTTCTGCGCGAGGTTGTCCGGGTTGACCTGGTAGGGCAGCTCCGTGACGACGAGGCAGGTGCGGTTCTGGATCTCCTCGACCTCGACGACGGCCCGCATGATGATCGAGCCGCGTCCGGTGCGGTAGGCGTCCTCGATGCCGCGCCGGCCCATGACGAGCGCGCCGGTCGGGAAGTCCGGGCCGCTGATCCGCTGCATGAGCGCCTCGAGCAGCTGCTCGGGCTCGGCGTCCGGGTTCTCCAGGTACCACTGGACGCCGGCCGCGACCTCGCGCAGGTTGTGGCTCGGGATGTTCGTCGCCATGCCGACGGCGATGCCGGCGGAGCCGTTGACGAGCAGGTTGGGGAACCGGCTCGGCAGGATCGACGGCTCCTGGGTGCGGCCGTCGTAGTTGTCCTGGAAGTCGACGGTCTCCTTCTCGATGTCCCGCACCATCTCCATGGCGAGCTGGGCCATCTTGCACTCGGTGTACCGGGGCGCGGCCGCGGGGTCGTTGCCCGGGGAGCCGAAGTTGCCCTGGCCGGCGACGAGCGGGTAGCGCAGCGACCAGTCCTGGACGAGCCGGACGAGCGCGTCGTAGATCGCCGAGTCGCCGTGCGGGTGGTATTGGCCCATGACGTCGCCGACGACGCGGGCGCACTTGGAGAACGCACGGTCGGGCCGGTAGCCGCCGTCGTACATCGCGTAGAGCACGCGCCGGTGGACCGGCTTGAGGCCGTCGCGGACGTCGGGCAGCGCCCGGCCGACGATGACGGACATCGCGTAGTCGAGGTACGACCGCTGCATCTCCAGCTGGAGGTCGACCTGGTCGATGCGGTCGCCGCCGGTCGGCGGGGTGGTCGGGGTCTCGGTCACGGGTCAGGGCCCTTCGGTCGTGCCGGCGTCGTCGGGGTGCGCCGGGACGGCGCGGGACGACGTCAGATGTCGAGGAAGCGGACGTCCTTGGCGTTGCGCTGGATGAACGAGCGCCGCGAGTCGACGTCCTCGCCCATGAGGACGGAGAAGATCGCGTCGGCCGCCGCGGCGTCCTCGAGCGTCACCTGCAGGAGCGTGCGCTGCGCGGGGTCCATCGTCGTGTCGCGCAGCTCGGAGAAGTCCATCTCGCCCAGACCCTTGTACCGCTGGACGCCGTTGTCCTTGGGGATCCGGCGGCCGGCGGCCAGGCCCGCGGCGACGACGGCGTCCCGCTCGCGGTCGCTGTAGACGTAGTCGTGGGGCGCGTTGCTCCACTTGATCCGGTACAGCGGCGGCTGGGCGAGGTAGACGAAGCCGCCCTCGATGAGCGGACGCATGTACCGGAAGATCAGCGTGAGCAGCAGCGTGCGGATGTGCTGGCCGTCCACGTCGGCGTCGGCCATGAGGACGATCTTGTGATATCTCAGCTTGGCGACGTCGAAGTCCTCGCCGATGCCGGTGCCGAAGGCCGTGATGAGGGCCTGGACCTCCTGGTTGCCCAGGGCCTTGTCCAGGCGGGCCTTCTCGACGTTGAGGATCTTGCCGCGGATGGGCAGGATCGCCTGCGTCTCGGGGTCGCGGCCGCGGACGGCCGAGCCGCCCGCGGAGTCGCCCTCGACGATGAAGACCTCCGAGCGCGACGGGTCGTTGCTCTGGCAGTCGCGCAGCTTGCCCGGCATGCCGCCGGACTCGAGCAGACCCTTGCGCCGGGTCGCCTCGCGGGCCCGCCGCGCGGCGAGCCGGGCCGCCGCGGCCTGGATCGACTTCGTGATGATCGACCGCGCGTTCTGCGGGTTGCGGTCGAACCAGTCGGTGAGCTGGTCGGTCATGACCCGCTGGACGAAGGTCTTCGCCTCGCTGTTGCCGAGCTTCGTCTTCGTCTGGCCCTCGAACTGCGGCTCGCCGAGC
>JBQGCR010000337.1:0-1819 GCA_052038585.1 Kineosporiaceae bacterium | reverse complement strand
CGCCCTCCACGTCGTCGTCGTCCTCACCGACCGTCCGGGCGCGGGCCCGCGGGAGCGGCAGCGGACGCTGGACAGCCTCCTGCGCCAGGCGGTCCCGGACTGGTCGGTCGTCGACGGGCCGCCGGTGCAGGGGCCCGAGGGTCACGCGGAGGTGCCCCGGGACGTCCCCGTGCCGCAGGGCGCCGTGGACCCCCTCGTGCTCGTCCTGCCGGTGGGCACGGTCGTCGGGCCGGACCTGCTCGCCGACCTGCACCGCGCGGCGGGACGGATGGGGAGCCGGCTCGTCACGTGGGACCTCGACGTGCGCGCGGACGACGACACCGACGACGAGGACGACGACGCCCCCCGGACGACGCCCGCCCTGCGCTTCGGCTGGTCCCCCGAGACGCTCCTGTCGGCGGACTACACCGGCGGCTGCTTCGCCCTGACGCTCGCGGACTGGCGGGAGGCGGCGGCAGCGGTCCCGGCCGACGTCCCCCTCCTGCCGTGGACCCTGCTCCTGCACCTGCCCGTGGACCTCGAGCCGACGCTGCACCTCGCCGCGTCCCACGTCGTCCTGCCCCCGGGCCGCGCCGCGGTGCCGGCCGTCGACGACGCCACCGCCACCGCCGTCCTCGACGCGGCGCTCGCCCGGCGCGGGGTGCCCGCCACGGCCGCCCGCCGCGACGGGACGACCCGCCTCGTGTGGGCGCCTGCGCAGTGGCCCACCGTGACCGTCGTCATCCCGACCCGGCACAACGTCGGGATGCTCGAGCCGCTGCTGCGCTCGCTCGCGACGACGACCGGCCCGCGGTTCGAGGTGGTCGTCGTCGACAACGGCGGCCGGCTGGCCGGGCACGAGGAGTTCTACGCCCGCGACTGGGGCCTGGACCTGCGCGTGCTGTGGTGGTTCGAGACGCCGTTCCACTACGGCCACGTGAACAACGCCGCCGTCGAGGGCTCGACCGCCGACGTCGTCGTCCTCCTCAACGACGACACGCTCGTCGAGGACCCGGGCTGGCTCGCCGAGCTCGTCGGGCTCGCGACCATGCCCGGCGTCGGCGTGGCGGGCCAGGCGCTGCTCGGCACCGACGGCCGGCTCCAGCACGCCGGGGTGTGGCTGGGCGGCGGCGGCTACGCCACCCACCTGCTCGGCGGTCTCGAGCCGGGCAGCGACAGCGTCCTCGGGCCGACGACGTGGTACCGGAACACGCTCGCGGTGACCGCGGCGTGCCTGGCCGTCCGGCGCGAGACCTACCTCGCCGTCGGCGGGCTGGACCCGCGGATGACGCTGTGCGGCAGCGACGTCACGCTCGGCCTGGACACCGTCGCCCTCGGCCTGCGGACCGTGTGCTCGCCGCACGCGACGGTGCGCCACTTCGAGTCCGTGACGCGCTCGTCGGCGCCCGTGGGCGACCAGATCGTCAGCCTCGTGCGCTACCAGCCGTGGCACGACGCGGGCGACCCGTACGGCAACGCGCGGCTCTCGCGGCGCTCGACCGTCCCGCAGCTCAAGCCGCGGCGCGAGCTGGACCCCGTGGCGCAGGCCCGGGACGGGCTCGGGGTGAGCCTGTGAGCGCCCCGCTGACCGTGCAGCTGTGGCCGGCCGCCCGACGGCTCACCCTGGACGGCGGGGCGCTGCGCGTCGGCGCGCTCGCCGGGACGCTCCTGGCCGGCCTGGGCTGCCGCGTGCGGCAGGGGGTCCGACCGGACGACGCCCCGGGGGCCCGCGAGGCGGCGCTGTCCTGGCTCTGCGAGCACGACCCGTTCCTGCGCGGGGTCGCCGCGGCGGTCGAGGCGGCCGGACCGCACCCGCCGGTCGCCGCGCCGCCGGGCGCGG
>JBQGCR010000336.1:0-1781 GCA_052038585.1 Kineosporiaceae bacterium | reverse complement strand
AGCCGGGCGCCGGCCGCGATCGGGCCGTAGGTCGAGCCCCAGCCGACGACGAGCACGTCGGCGTCCCGGTCCGGGTCGTCGACCTCGAGCGGCGCGACGTCGATCCCGTCGATCTTCGCCTGGCGCAGCCGGGTCATCCGGTCGTGGTTGTCCGGGTCGTACGAGATCTCGCCGGTGCCGTCGGCCTTCTCGATGCCGCCGATCCGGTGCTCCAGGCCCGGGGTGCCGGGGACCGCCCACGGGCGGGCGAGGGTGTCGGGGTCGCGGTCGAACGGCCGGAACACCGGGGTGCCGCCGTCGTCGGTGGCGTTCGGCGCCGTCGCGAACTCGACGTCCAGGCGCGGCAGCTCGGACACGGCGGGGATCTTCCACGGCTCGGAGCCGTTGGCGAGGTAGCCGTCGGAGAGCAGGAGCACCGGCGTGCGGTACGTCGTCGCGATCCGGACCGCCTCGAGCGCGGCGTCGAAGCAGTCGCCCGGCGAGCGCGGCGCGACGACGGGCACGGGCGCCTCGCCGTTGCGGCCGAACATCGCCTGGAGC
This sequence comes from Kineosporiaceae bacterium, assembly GCA_052038585.1. GTDB lineage: Bacteria > Actinomycetota > Actinomycetes > Actinomycetales > Kineosporiaceae > JBQGCR01. Next base: position 1,241 of record JBQGCR010000336.1, on the reverse strand, counting down.
AGGTCGGCCTGCTCGGTCTTCGTCGGCAGGCCCGTCGACGGGCCGCCGCGCTGGACGTCGACGACGACGAGGGGCAGCTCGAGCGAGACCGCGAGCCCGATCGTCTCGGCCTTGAGCGCCAGGCCGGGGCCGGACGTCGTCGTCACCCCGATCGCCCCGCCGTAGGCCGCGCCGAGCGCGATGCCGACGCCGGCGATCTCGTCCTCGGCCTGGATCGTCGTCACGCCGTAGCGCTTGAGGCCGGACAGGGTGTGCAGGATGTCCGAGGCCGGCGTGATCGGGTACGAGCCGAGCACGAGCGGCAGGCCCGAGCGGTGCGCGGCCGCGACGAGCCCGTAGGCCAGGGCGAGGTTGCCGGTGATGTTGCGGTACCGCCCCGACGGCGCCGGCGCGGGCGCGACCTCGTAGGAGACCGAGAACGCCTCGGTCGTCTCGCCGAACGCCCAGCCCGCGCGGAACGCGGTGAGGTTGGCCTCGCGCAGCACCGGCTTGGCGGCGAACTTCGTCGTGATGAACCGCTCGGTGACCTCGGTCGGGCGCGAGTACAGCCACGACAGCAGGCCGAGGGCGAACATGTTCTTCGCCCGCTCGGCCTCCTTGCGCGTCAGCTCCAGGCCCTTGAGCGCCTCGACCGTCATGGACGTCAGGCCGAGCTGGTGCACCGTGAAGGAGTCCAGCGAGCCGTCCTCGAGCGGGCTCGTCGCGTAGCCGACCTTGGCGAGGTTGCGCTTGGTGAACTCGTCGGTGTCGACGATCACCGTCGCGCCCCGCGGCAGGTCGCGCAGGTTCGCCTTGAGCGCCGCCGGGTTCATCGCGACGAGGACGTCGGGCGCGTCGCCCGGCGTCATGACGTCGTGGTCGGCGAAGTGGAGCTGGAAGCTCGAGACGCCGGGCAGCGTCCCCTGGGGAGCCCGGATCTCGGCGGGGAAGTTGGGGAGGGTGGCGAGGTCGTTGCCGAGGGAGGCGGTCTGCGCGGTGAAGCGGTCACCCGTCAGCTGCATCCCGTCCCCGGAGTCACCCGCGAAGCGGATGACGACCCGCGGGATCCGTTCGACCGTCTTCGTCGGTGCCGGCGCACTGCTCATGACGTTCGTCGAGTCCTTGTCGCTCGCGGTGGCCGGTGCCCCGGCCAGTTCACCTGACGTTTCAATGTACGACCGGCCCCCGGGTATTGCGGCTCGGTCCGAAAGGTGGACGTAACCCGGCTCACACTTTCCCGCCATGCGTCAAAGACGCCCCGC
>JBQGCR010000335.1:0-5286 GCA_052038585.1 Kineosporiaceae bacterium | reverse complement strand
ACGTCGAGGCTCGAGCGGCGGCCGGTGTCGGTGTCGGGCACGCCCACGTCGCGCAGCGCGTCGACGAGGAGGCGGACCTCGGCGTCCTGGTCGGCGTGGGTCGTCGTCACGTGGAGGGTGCCGGTCCGCAGCGACACCGGCCAGCTGATCCGGCGCAGCCGGTCGCCGGTGCGGAACGGGCGCAGGTCGGCGAGCTCGGTGCCGGAGCCCTGCCGGTTCGAGCGGTGCTGGCCGACGAGGCCCGACGGGTGCGGCAGGCCGGCGCGCGAGGAGAACCGGCCCGGGCGCGGCACGACGGTCACGGCCCCACGGAGCTGGTCGGGCGAGAGCCAGACGAGACCGCCGAGGTCGCCGAAGCCGGCGACCTGCGCGGGCCCGACCCGCCGGGAGCCCCAGCGCAGCGCCTCGACCTCGAGCCCGAGCGGCACGAGCTCGTGCGGCTGGAGACCCTCGGTCGCCGCGGCGACGTGGCCGTGCCGGGGCGTCGAGCGCCCCCAGCGGTCGGCGGGCAGGTGGGCGACGACGTCACGCAGCCCGGGGACGGGGGTGAGGTCCAGGCGCCACACGAACGACTCGCCCTCGCGCACCACGAGCGGGTCGACCGACGACTGCACCCGGGGTGCCCGGCGGGGGCGCGTGACGAGCGACCACGCGGCCGCCCCGAGGAGCGGGACGCCGACGACGACGAGGTCACCGCGCCCGAGCGCGACGCCCGCGACGAGCACGAGCAGCCCGACGAGCAGGGCCCGGCCGAGCGCTCGGGTGGGGCGCCACCCGCCGGTCACGCCGTGCGGGCCGTCGTGCGCGGGGTGCGGACGGTGCGCAGGACGTCCGCGACGACGGTGGCCGAGGTGACCTCGCCCATCCACAGCTCGGGGCGGACGACGACGCGGTGCTCGAGGACGGCGGGGGCGACGGCCTTGACGTCGTCGGGCGCGACGTAGTCGCTGCCGCGGACGAAGGCCAGGCCGCGCGCGACCAGCATGAGGCCGAGCGAGCCACGCGGGGAGGACCCCATCAGCACGTGCTCGTGCTCACGGGTGGCCCGGGCGAGGGCGACGCAGTACTGCCCGACCTCGGGCGAGACGGTGACGTCCTCGAGCGAGGCCTGCAGCTCGAGCAGCTCGGCGGCGTCGACGACGCGGCGGGCCTCCTGCTCCTCGCGGCGTCGCTCGAGGCGACGGCCGAGGACCTGCCACTCCTCGTCGGCGTCGGGGTAGCCGAAGGCGACGCGGACGAGGAAGCGGTCCAGCTGCGCCTCGGGCAGCGGGTAGGTGCCCTCGTACTCGACGGGGTTGGCCGTCGCGAGCACGTGGAAGGGCCGCGGCAGCCGGAAGGTCTGGCCCTCGACGGTGACCTGCCCCTCCTGCATCGCCTCGAGCAGCGCGGCCTGCGTCTTCGGGGGCGTCCGGTTGATCTCGTCGGCGAGGAGCAGGCCGGTGAAGACCGGGCCCTGGCGGAACTCGAAGCGCCGCTCGCCCTGGTCGTAGACGAAGCTGCCGGTCAGGTCGGAGGGCAGCAGGTCGGGGGTGAACTGCGCCCGGGTGAAGTCGAGGCCGAGCGCCTGCGCGAGGGTGCGGGCCGCGAGCGTCTTGCCGAGCCCCGGGTAGTCCTCGAGGAGGACGTGCCCGCCCGCGAGGACCGCCGCGACGACGACCTCGGTGGCCGCCCGCTTGCCGACGACGACGGTGTCGACCTCGTCGAGGACGGCGACGGCGCGTCGGTGGGTCGTGGCGAGGTCGGTCATGCGGTCTCCTTCGTCGGGGGCACGGTCTGCGTCGGGCGCAGCGACTCGAGGTCGGCGATGACCGCCTCGGCGTCCTGGGGGGTCAGGCGGCGCGGTGGCGCCGCGAGGTAGCGGGCGAGGGCGCCGTCGGGTGGCGTGGCGCCGTGGGCGCCCTGACCGCCGCCGCCGAGGCGCTCGGTGGCGAGCGCCCGCACGAGCTCCTGGAGCTCGGCCGGGGCGCTCGTGTCCGTCCGGTTCGGGGCCAGCAGCCGGCGCAGGGCACCGATCCCGGGCTCAGGCGGGACCTCGTCGGCCCGGCGGGGGAGCCAGTCCCAGTCGACGCCGTCGTCGCGCTGGAGGGGCACGAGCAGCCCGATGAGCGAGACGACGAGGACGACCGCCGCGGCCGCCGCGAGCACGACGACCCCCCGGACGAGGACGAGCCCGACGAGCGCGACGCCGGCCACGACGAGACCGACGACCCGGCCCCGGGTCAGGTGCAGGTCACGCACGGGATCCGGCCTCCTGCCGTTCGACGGCGGCGCGCAGGTCGGCGGCGAGGCGGGTCAGGGCGGCCTCCGCGGTGGCCCGGTGGTCCTCGGTCAGCTCGTGCCGCGACCAGGCGGCCTCGCGGTAGAGGGCCGCGAGCGACTGCAGGGTCTCCTCGTCGACCTCGAACCGGCGCAGGACGCCGATCGCCGTCTCGGTCGAGGTGCGCGACGCGCTGAGCGTGAGCCCGGCGGCCCGCAGCGTGTCCTCGAGCCGGTCCCACGCCGCGATGATGCCCTCCGCCGGCGTGCCCCGCCCGAGCACGACCAGCCGCTCCTCGGCGTCGTCCGTGAGGGCGGTGCCCAGCCGGGCGAGGTCCGGGCCGGCCGTGTCGTCGGCCTCGACGGCGCGCGGTCCCTGCAGCGAGCGGAGCAGCGCCCGCAGGACGAGGACGAGGACGACGAGGAGCGCCAGCCCGACGAGGCCCACCGCGGTCCATCCGACGAGCGCCGCGAAGGAGTCGCCGTTGACCGAGGCAGAGCGGAAGGCCCGGGCGTCGACCTCCGAGGAGGGCCGGAAGACGTCGTCGTCGGCGCCGTACTGCGTCACGGGGCCGAGGTGCGGGCCGCTGATGACCCGTGGGATGCCGGGGACCGACGCCGCCCAGACCGCCAGCAGCGCGGCGACGGCCGCGGTCGCCCCCAGGGCGACCCGGCTCCACCGGGCGCGGTCACTGCGTCGTGCGTCCCCCACGCGACACACCCAACCACACGCGGCTTGGCGAGAGGGGGACCGGGAGGGGACGATGTGCCCGTGGCGACGACCTTCCGGCTGCGGGCCGGCGACACCGGCCCGGTGCAGCAGTCGCCGGTCACCTGCGGGTCGGCCTGCCTGACCGTCGCGCGGATGCTCGTCGACCCGGTCTTCGCGTCGTGGGTCCGGACGGGCGACCCGCACCCTCCCGGCTCGCCGGCCGGCGCCACCCAGGCCGAGCGCTTCGCCGCGTACGAGCGGGTCGTCATGCGACGCACGAACGGGGTGCTCTCGGGCGGTCGGCGCCCGAACGTGCCGTGGCCGCGGGCGCTCGGCACGCCGCCGTGGGGTGCGCTGCGAGAGCTGGAGTTCGGCGCCGCCCGCCTCGGCACCCGCTACACGCTCGACCTGCTGCGCGGCGCCGACGAGTACGGGCTGGTCGAGCGCTTCGAGACCCTCCAGCAGGTCGTCGCCGACGGCGAGCCGGCGCTGCTGTACATCGGCAACGCGGTGCTGCCGCGCCACGTCGTCCTCGTCCTGCCCGGTGACGGCGACCGGATGCTCGACGTCTACGACCCCGGGACCGGCCGGGTCGGCCACCTGCGCCGGGACGAGGTCGTGCAGCACCGGATGCGCCTGTCCGGCTGGGACGTCCCCTGGGTGGCGGTGCGGCCGACGGGTCTGCGCAGGGTCGAGGCGCGCCAGGGCGCCCCGTCCCTCGGGCCGATGCCCGCCTGAACCCCGTCGAGTGAACAGAGCACGCCGCGTGCGGGGCTCCGCAGACGGCGTGTCCTGTTCACTCGACGGGTGACGAGCGCACCCGGTGAGCGGGGGGCTCAGGCGGTCGGCTTGGGGACCGGGACGAGCTCGAGGTCGCGCGTCGCGACCTCCTCGCCCTCGGCCCACTCGAGCGACCCGGTGAGCCGGCCGGCGGCGCGTAGGTCCGCCTCGCCGGCGCGCAGGTGCTCGAGCAGTGCGGCCGGGGCGACGATCGTCGCGGTGGGCACCTCGGCCCGCATCCCGACCTTGGCCTCGGACTTCGCCTTGCGGACGACCGCGAGGGCGGCCCCGACGGCGGGCAGCGCGGCGGGGTCGCCACCGGCCGGCACCTCGTCGGCGGTCGGCCACGGCGCGCGGTGCACCGTGCCCTCGTGGAACCAGCTCCAGACCTCCTCGGTGACGTACGGGAGGACCGGCGCCAGCAGGCGCAGGACGACGTCGAGGACGAGGCGCAGCGTGGCGCGGGCGGAGGCGGCCCCGGCGTCGCCGCGCGAGCCGTAGGCGCGGTCCTTGACGAGCTCGAGGTAGTCGTCGCAGAACGTCCAGAAGAAGGACTCGGTCACCTCGAGGGCGCGGGTGTGGTCCCAGCCCTCGAAGCCGGCGGTCGCCTTCTCGACGACCTCGCGCAGCGCGGCGAGCACCGACAGGTCGAGCGGGTCGGTGACCTGCGCGGCGAGGTCGCCCTCGACGTCGCCGAAGGACAGGGCGAACTTGCTCGCGTTGAGGACCTTGATGGCCAGCCGCCGGCCGACCTTGATCTGCCCGACGTCGTAGGCGGCGTCGGCGCCGAGGCGACCGCTGGCCGCCCAGTAGCGGACGGCGTCGGCCGAGTGCTCCTTGAGGAGGTCCTCGGGCGTCACGACGTTGCCCTTGGACTTGCTCATCTTCTTGCGGTCCGGGTCGAGGATCCAGCCCGAGATGGCGGCGTTCGTCCACGGCACGCTGCCGTGCTCGAAGTGCGCGCGCACGACCGTCGAGAACAGCCAGGTGCGGATGATGTCGTGGCCCTGGGGGCGCACGTCCATCGGGAAGACCTTCTCGAACAACGGGTCCGGGTCGACGCCGTCACGCCCGCGCCAGCCGGCGGCGATCTGCGGGCTGAGCGACGAGGTGGCCCAGGTGTCGAGGATGTCGGGGTCGCCGACGAAGCCGCCGGGCACGCCGCGCTGGTCCTCGGTGTAGCCGGCCGGCGGGTTGGCCGCGGGGTCGACGGGCAGCTCGGACTCGTCCGGGAGGATCGGGTGGTCGTGGTCCGGCTCGCCGTCGGCGTCGACCGGGTACCAGACGGGGATCGGCACGCCGAAGAAGCGCTGGCGCGAGACGAGCCAGTCGCCGTTGAGGCCCTGGACCCAGTTGGAGTAGCGGTTGCGCATGAAGCCGGGGTGGAAGTCGACCTCGTCGCCGCGGGCCACGAGGGCCGCGTTGAGGTCGGCCTCGCGCCCGCCGTTGCGGATGTACCACTGGCGGGTCGTGACGATCTCGAGGGGCTTCTCGCCGCGCTCGTAGAAGTTGGCCTTGCGCTGCGTCGGCTTCGGCTC
>JBQGCR010000334.1:0-1975 GCA_052038585.1 Kineosporiaceae bacterium | reverse complement strand
GGTCGCGGGCGGCGCCGGTCGGGGGGCCGGCGCGGCGGCCGGCGCCGGCGGCGGCGGCGGCCTGGGGGGGTCCGCGGCGGACGGCGCCGGCTCCGCCGGCCCCCCGACGGTCGCACCCTCCGCGACCGCGGAGGCGTCGGTGACCGCCCGGCCCGTCGACCCCCTGCAGCGGCTCGCCGCCGACGTCCTCGCGCTCCTGCGGGCGGCGCGGCCACCGGGGGCGCAGGACGACGACGTCGTCCCCGTCGCCGTGCGGGTCGCCGATCCCTCCCTCGTCGAGGTCTCCGGCATCTGGGTGGACGCGCGGGGTCGCGGCGACGTGTCCGTGACGGTGACGCGGGAGGCGCCCGGCACCGGGATCGGCGTCGAGTGGCTCTGCGGGCCGCAGCCGCAGCGCTGCAGCCGGTTCCGCGTCGGGGACCTCGCGACCGGCGCGACGATGTCGATGCAGGTCCCGCCGGAGGAGTTCGGCGGGTTCCGCGACGTCGCGGTCCACGTGGTGCGCCGGGACGGCTACTACGTCTACGTCACGAACTCGACCTCCGGGCGGGGTGCCTTCGAGCAGACGGTCCGCGGGGTGCAGGGCGGGTTCGTGCCGGAGCGGGACGTCCCGTTCCTCGACGCCGCGGCGCTGCGCGACCTCGCCTCGTCCCTCGCCCGGCTGCCGTCCCTCGACGCCGCGGGCCTGACCGTGCGGGACGGGTGAGGTGGCGCCGGCGCCCGCCCGGCGCCCCGCGGACCTGCTCGCCCTCCTCGTGCGCGAGTCCCCGCCGGACGTCGACCTCGTGCCCGCCGCCGTCGCCGAGGCCCGCCGCCGCACCCGCCGGGCGGTGGTCGACGTCCTCGTCGGCCTCGCGGTCGGCGCGCTGGCCGCCGCCGCGGTCGTGGCAGGATCGCCGCTGTGACGAGCAGCCCCGCCTTCCCCCACCTGCCCGCCGCCCCGCAGCTGCCCGGCTGGCGGCACGTCTACTCGGGCAAGGTCCGCGACCTCTACGAGCCGGTGACGCCGGGGACGGACGACGTCGTCCTCGTCGTCGCGAGCGACCGCGTGTCGGCCTACGACCACGTGCTGTCGACGCCGATCCCGGACAAGGGCCGCCTCCTCACGGCGCTGTCGCTGTGGTGGTTCGACCAGCTCGCCGACCTCGTGCCGAACCACCTCGTCCCCGCGGCGGAGGTGCCCGAGGCCGTCGCCGGCCGGGCGATGGTCTGCCGGCGGCTGACGATGTACCCGGTCGAGTGCGTCGCCCGCGGCTACCTCACCGGGTCCGGCCTCGCGGAGTACCGCGCGGGCGGGCAGGTCTGCGGCGTCCCGCTGCCGGCCGGCCTCGAGGACGGGTCCCGGCTGCCGGAGCCGGTCTTCACCCCGGCGACGAAGGCCGCGCTCGGCGAGCACGACGAGAACGTCTCCTTCGAGCGGGTCGCCGCGACCGTCGGAGACGTCGCCGCGCGCCGGCTGCGCGAGCTCACCCTCGCCGTCTACGCCCGGGCCGAGGCCCTGGCCCGCGAGCGCGGCGTCGTCCTCGCCGACACCAAGCTCGAGTTCGGCGTGCTGCCCGGCACGGACCCCGCCGACCCCGGCGACGGCGTCGTCCTCGGCGACGAGGTGCTCACGCCGGACTCCTCGCGCTTCTGGCCGGCCGACGAGTGGTCACCGGGCCGCGCGCAGCCGAGCTTCGACAAGCAGTTCGTCCGGGACTGGCTCACCTCGCCGGCCTCCGGCTGGGACCGCGCGTCCGACACCCCGCCCCCGCCGCTGCCCGGCGACGTCGTCGAGCGCACCCGCGCCCGGTACGTCGAGGCCTACGAGCGCCTCACCGGCCGCACCTTCGCCTGACGCCGGTCAGAAGCGGACGGCGCCCCGGCCGGCGAGGTCGACCGCCTCGGTGGCGTCGGGCAGCAGCCCGCCGACGACGCGGCGGTAGAGCCCGCGGCCGGTCTCCGAGAGCAGCGCGTCGTGGATCGGGAACCAGGT
>JBQGCR010000333.1:0-2175 GCA_052038585.1 Kineosporiaceae bacterium | reverse complement strand
CTTCCGCCGCGACGGACGCGCGGTGTCGACCCCGGTGTGGGTCGCGCCCGCCGTCGACGGCACCGACCGGCTCGCGGTCATCACGGTCGACGCGACCGGCAAGACCAAGCGCCTCGGCCACACCCGCCGGGTCGAGCTGCGTCCGTGCTCGGTGCGCGGCGCGGTCGAGGAGGGGGCGCCGACCTACCGCGGCGAGGGCGTCGTCGTCCGCTCGCCCGAGGAGGTCGCGCAGGTCCGCGCGGCGGTCGTCGCGAAGTACGGCCTGCCGGCGCGGATGTCCGACCTCGTCGAGAAGGTCACCGGCCTCGTGGGCGTCCGCCGCAACCCGCGGGCCGGCATCCTCCTCGAGGTCGAGCGCACCCCGGTCGCCTGACCCGTCCCGTCCCGGCCCCGGACGCGCGAACGCCGCCCGGCGGTGCCGGACGGCGTTGCGTGGTGCGCCTCGCGGCGCTGGGGGTGACGAACGTCAGCCGATGACGGTGATGTTCGACGCCTGCGGGCCCTTCTGGCCCTGCGTGGTCTCGTACTCGACCTTGGCGTTCTCGTCGAGCGAGCGGTAGCCGCTGGAGTTGATGGCCGAGTAGTGGGCGAAGACGTCGGCGGAGCCGTCGTCGGGGGCGATGAAGCCGAAGCCCTTCTCGGCGTTGAACCACTTCACGGTGCCAGTAGCCATGGGATGGCCTTTCTCTCTGAGCGAGGACCCCACGACTGCCGTGGGGCCCGGCGTTGGTGATGCCTGGTGCGTACCTCTGCTCAGAAAGCTGCTCGGTCCCGTCAGGACCGGTTCTGCCACTACTTCACAAACGGAAAGCTCAACAACGTGACCAGCGTAGCCCCAACCGGCCGGGATCTCGCAGCCCGCGCCCGTCGGCACCGCTCGGGCCGGACCGCGGAAAGCCCGCACGTGCGGGGTTGTCGAGGTCGGGTTCCGGCGAGGGGCGCGATAAGCCCGCACGTGCGGGGTCGTCGCTGTCGGGTTCCGGTGCGGAGCGCGATAAGCCCGCACGTGCGGGGTCGTCGCCGGGGGTCAGGGGGTGACGAGGCGGCCGAGGGCCCAGCGGGCCACCGGGGCGTAGCCGACGACCACCGGCCACAGGGCGTGGACCTCGGCCCAGGCCGTGCTCCCGCCCGCGGCCTCCTCGACGCCGTGGTCCAGCCGCACCCGCAGCGGTCCCGAGCGCACCGACCATGACCACGTCCGGGTCGCGTGGTCGACCTCGTCGACGGTGAAGACGGCGACCACGCCGCCCACGCCGCGGACCCGCCCGTGCGTCCCGGGCTCGACGACGGCGAGCGGGTAGTCGACCTCGCGGATCTGCGGCGACCACACCGACCAGCGGCGCGGCTCGGTGTAGCGGGCCCACGCGTGCTCGGGCGCGAGCGGGCCGGTGGCCGAGAGCCGGAGCGAGCCGTCGAGCAGGGACATGCCGCCATCGTCCCAGACGGTGCCCCGTCCGGGTCGCGCGCGAGCGTTCCCCCACGGCGGCAGGCCGGTTAGCGTGGGTGGATGAGCCTGTTCCGCACCGACCGACCGGCCCGCCCCGACCGCTCGGTGGCCGGGGCCGTCCGCGAGCGGGTCCCGGTGCGCTACCTGCCGCAGACCACGCCGGACCACCTCCGCGGCACCTGGCGCGAGGCCCGACCGGCCCGGATCGACGCCTCGCTCGCCGCGGCGCTGCGCCGCCCGACGCACGGCTGGCTCGTCGCCGGGGCGTCGACCGAGGTCCCGCGCGGCCGCTCGCTCGTGCGGACGGTCGCCGGCCGCGAGGTCGTCCTGTGGCGCGACGCCGACGGCGGCCTGCTCGCCGGGCCCGGCGCCTGCCCGCACCTCGGGGCCCGGCTGCACGACTGCGACGTCGTCGACGGCGACGTCCTGTGCCGCTGGCACGGGATGCCGCTCGGCCGCGACACCTCGCCGCCCTGGAACACCTACGCCGCCCACGACGACGGCGTCCTCGTCTGGGTGCGCGTCGGCCCGGTCGAGGACGGCGTCGCCCCGACCGAGCGTCCGGTGCTCGGCGAGCGTCCCGACCCCTCCGGGGCCGTCGCGTCCGTCGTCTCCCTCGTCGCCGACTGCGAGCCGCGCGACATCGTCGCCAACCGGCTCGACCCGTGGCACGGGGCGTGGCTGCACCCCTACGCGTTCAGCGACCTCACCGTCGACGACGACGCCTC
>JBQGCR010000332.1:0-2687 GCA_052038585.1 Kineosporiaceae bacterium | reverse complement strand
CGCGCGATCGGCGTGCGCTACCACGACGGCAAGCCCGGCATCGTCGAGGGCCTGCTCTCGCGCGGCGACCGGCGCGTCGGCGCGGTGATCCGGGCCGTGTGGGAGGCCGGGGGCCGGTTCGACGGGTGGAGCGAGCACTTCTCGTTCGACCGCTGGACGGCCTGCGCCGCAACGGCTCTCGAGCCGGCCGGGGTGGACGTCGACTGGTACACCACGCGGGCGCGGGACGTCGACGAGGTGCTCCCGTGGGACCATCTGGACTCGGGCCTGGACAAGGACTGGCTCTGGGAGGACTGGCAGGACGCGCTCTCCGAGGTCGAGGTCGAGGACTGCCGCTGGACGCCGTGCTTCGACTGCGGCGTCTGCCCGCAGATGGACACGAGCATCCAGATCGGCCCGACGGGCAAGACGCTGCTGCCGCTCACCGTCGTCGGCCAGGGCCGCCGGGACCTCGTCGCCGGCGCCTGAGCCGGACGCGTCGACGGGCGGGTCAGCCGAGGTCAGCCGAGGTCGGCGAGCGCGAGCGCGACCGGCGCCGGCGCGCCCGCCGGCACCCGGGCGAGCCACGGGAGGGGACGTGACGACGCGAGCGCGCAGAGCTGCTCGGCCGCCGCGAGGCCCGGGCAGAGCACGGTGAGCGTCGGGCTGCCGACGAGGGCCGCCTGCACCGGCGTCCCCGGGGCGGCCGCGAGCCCGGCGAGCGCGACGTAGGCGCGGCCCGGCACGTTGGACGGCGCGGGGAGCACCGCGCCGGACAGGCTGTACCGCAGGGCGAGCGTCGCGCCGGCGGGCACGTCGGGGACGACCCAGCCGGAGCCGCGGGCCGCCTCGACCCGCGCCGGCGCGCCGTCGACCGCCGCCGTCAGCCCGTCGGCGGCCAGCGCCGTCCCGCGCAGGACGCCCCCGAGCCCGGAGACCTCCGGCGGCACGAGCCGCACGTCGCCCCCCGCGGCGACGACCACCTGCTCGTAGACCTGCGCGACCGTCGCGTCGCGGGGCCCGCCGGCGAGGGTGACGACGACGAGGCTGCCCGGCGCGTCGGCGCCCGGTCCGGTCGTCGGCAGGGCGTCCGGCGACGGGCCGTCGGCCCCCGGGAACGCCGGCAGCGGACCGCTGAGGACGCCGCGGACGGCGGAGGGCCGCGCGGACGGGCCGCCCGTCGGCCCGGTGGAGGAGGCGGAGGGGGAGGGCGCGGCGGGCGCGACCGGGGCGGCGGCGGACGGCGCGTCCGCCGGCTCCTCGTCCGTGCCGCGCGTCGCCACGGCGACGCCGAGGGCGACGGCGGCCCGCACGGCCCGCCCGGCGGCCCCGAGCGGCGCCGCGCGGCGCCGCCGGCGCGGCGGCGGGGCCGAGGCCGTGACGTCGTCGAGCACCCGGCGCAGGTCGTCGAGGGTGTCCCGGATCTCCTGGGCGGCCGAGGCGTCCGGCAGGGTCGGCAGCACGCGCGCCGGCCGGGGCTCGGGGGACTGCGGCGTCCCGGGGGTCGCGCCTGCCGCGGCGCCGTCCCCCTCGACGGGCTGCTCGGCGGGCTGCTCGGCGGGCTGCTCGGGGGTGATCCTGGCGGTGGCGCTGCGGGTCCGGACGGCGCGCACCCGCGCGGCGCGCCCGGGCGTGCCCGGCGTCCCTGCGGTCACGGGCACCTCCCTCGTCCCACGCCCCCTGCGTCCCCCCGCACGGGTGGCGCGCGCGTGTCACCTTATCGGCCGATGCCGTCTCACCGTGCGCGTCCGGGCCGCGACGCGCAACCAGGCGACGCGTTCCGGTGACACGCAGTCAAGTTGACCTTCGCGGGCCCCGTCCTGGCTTAGGATCCGGTCACGCAGCGCAGTCTTCCCGGTGTCGCTGCGGACGAGTGGGTCACCGGGGAAGGAACGGGTCGGAGCATGCGTCTGTCGTGGCAGGTCCTCGCCGTCGCCGCCCTCGTCGCCGGCCCGGCGATCGCGGCCGGCCCGGCGCTCGCGGCCCCGGTGACCGCCGGCGAGGGCGCCGTCTACATCGTCCAGGCGATCCCGGGCCCGCGGCTCGACGTCGCCCTCGACGGGTCCGTCGTCGTGGCGGCCGCGGCTCCGGCCACGGTCGTCGGCCCGCTCGAGCTCGACCCGGGACGGCACGCGCTCGAGCTGCGGGACGGCACGACCGTCGTCGTGACCGCCTCGTTCACGGTCGTCGCCGGGCAGACCCTCGACGTCGTCGCCCACCTCCAGGCCGACCAGGCGGCCGCGCCCCGCGTGACGACCTTCCCGGACGACCTCGCACCCGTCGCGCCCGGCAAGGCACGCCTGTCCGTCGCCCACACCGCCGCCGTGCCACCGGTCGACCTCGTCGTCGACGGCACGGTGCTCGCCCGCACCGTCGCCAACGGCGAGGCCTGGACCGGGCCGGTGCCGGCGACGACGCTGTCCGTGCAGGCGGTGCCGTCGGCGACCGGCGGTGCCCCGGTGCTCGGCCCGGTCGACCTGCCCGTCGCGGCGGGCACGCTGACCCGCGTGTACGTCGTGGGGACGGCGGGGGAGACCTCGACGGTCGTCCACACCGTGCCCGTCCCCGTGCGCGGCGCGGCCGCGCCGCGGGTCGTCCAGACCGGCGACGGCGGCCAGGCCGCGCCCCGGCTCCTCGCCGACCCGGGCGCCGTCGGCGCGGCCGGGGCGGGCGCCCTCGCCGTCGCCGTTGGCGCGACGGTCGCCTCC
>JBQGCR010000331.1:0-1944 GCA_052038585.1 Kineosporiaceae bacterium | reverse complement strand
CGACCAGTGGCCGTCCCACGGCCGGTCCGAGCGCGGGCGGCGCTGGAGGGTGCCGCTCGTGAGGTGCACGTGGAGCTCGACCGTCCCGTCCTCCCCGGGCCCGTCCGGGGAGACGTCGACGACGGCGGGCAGGAGCAGCGCGCCGACGCCGTGGTCGGACAGCCACGCCCGGGACCGCTCGCGCTCCTCGCGGATCATCGCCTCGTGGTCCGGGGGCTCGAGCACCGGCCCGTCCCAGACGAAGAGCCCGTCCGGCAGGTCGGCGCCGACGGTCAGCTCCTCCCACTCGGCGAGGGTGCCGAAGCCGTCGTTGCGCCGGCTGAGGACCATGCCGGTGACGGCGTCGACCACCTGCGTCAGCGGGAACGGCTTGTGCGCCGGCGGGACGAGCTCGACCTGCCAGGCGTCTCGGCCGAGGAACCGCCGCGCCACCGGGGCTCCCGCCGCGTCCGTGTAGTCCCCGCGCCGGTGGTCGGCCCAGTCCGGGCGGCGCAGGAGCACGTCGTCGGTGAAGCCGAAGAAGGCGCCGTCGCGCGGGTAGGCCGTCGGCACGTCGTCCCCGTCCTCCCACGACCACACGGTCCGCTCCCCGAGGACCGACAGCGGCCGCCCGTCGGCGAGGCGCTCGCGGCGCACGAGGTCGCCCCGGCGCGCCACCCGGTAGCGGCTCTCGACGTGCCGGTAGCGCGCGCCGTCGACCTCGACGTCGGCGCTCTCGTCGTCGTCGGCGCGCTCGACGTCCACGACGCGGACGACGCCGGACAGCGTCGGCTCCAGGCTCTCGCCGGCCGCCATGAACGCGGCCAGCTGCGGCCAGGTGATCGACTCCGCCGGGGTCACGCGGCGATCGTACGGCCCCCTAGGCTGGGCGCATGCTCGTCGCCTTCTCCGTCGCCCCGTCCACCTCCGACCCTGACGGCTCGGTGTCGGCGGCCGTCGCGGACGCCGTCGCCGTCGTCCGCGCGAGCGGCCTGCCGCACCGCACGGACGCGATGTTCACGACGATCGAGGGGGACTGGGACGCCTGCATGGACGTCGTCCGGCGGGCCACCGAGGCCGTCGGGCGGCACGGCGAGCGGGTGAGCCTCGTGCTCAAGGCCGACATCCGCCCGGGCCGCGAGGGCGAGCTCGACGGCAAGCTCGAGCGCCTCGAGGCGGCGATCGCCGAGCGGTCGCCGCGGGACGGCACGCCGCCCGCCTGACCTATCCTGGCGATCGCCCGTCCCCGCACCCGAAGGAAGGTTGCTCGTGCGCCGCGCCCCGTGGCCCCGGATCGTGGCCGCCGTCGTCGCGCTGACCGGGGTGGTCCTCGTCGTCGTCGGCGCGCTGCTCGCGACGGTGTGGAAGCCCCCGACGACGTCGTCGGTCCGCGTCGTGGCCGACCAGGGCGTCCCCGCCGTCGTCACCGCGCCGGGCGCCCTCGGGCTCGACGGGCCGAGCGTGCGCGTCGAGGCCTTCGCCGCCCGGGCCGCGCAGCCGGTCTTCCTCGGCGTCGCCCGGACCGCCGACCTCGACGCCTGGCTCGCCGAGACGCCGCGGCAGGTCCTGGTGGGCATCGACGCCGCCGACCGGGCGGTCACCGAGAAAGCCGGCGGATCCGGCACCCCCGGGGACCCTGCCGCCTCCGACATCTGGGTCGCGAGCGTCGCGGGCGAGGGCTCGGCCGGGCTCACGTGGCCCGAGCAGGACGGCTCGTGGAGCCTCGTCGCCCTCGCGGACGGCACCGCCGCCCCGCAGGTCGTCACCTTCACCTGGCCGCTCGACCCGCCGACGTCGCTCGCCCCGGGCGTCGTCGCGCTCGGCGTCCTCCTCCTCGTCGCCGGGGTCGTCGCCCTCGCGATGCTCGTCGTCCGCGACCGAGAGGAGGCGCAGCCGTGACCCGCCGCCCGGCCCGGACCGCGCGCGGCCTCGCCGCCGCCGTCGCGCTCGCGCTGCTCGCCGCTT
>JBQGCR010000330.1:0-4112 GCA_052038585.1 Kineosporiaceae bacterium | reverse complement strand
ACCCGGGCGGGGCAGTGCCGCTACGGCCCGCGCGTCATCAGCCTCAGCGCGCCGCTGACCGAGCAGCACGCCGAGGCCGAGGTGCGCGACACGGTGCTCCACGAGATCGCCCACGCGCTCGCCGGGCCCCGTGCCGGGCACGGCCCCGCGTGGCGTCGCACCGCGCTGGCGATCGGCTGCAGCGCGACGCGCTGCCTGCCCGAGGACGCGCCCCGGATCGAGGGGGAGTGGCGAGGCACGTGCCCGGCCGGTCACGTGACGACGCAGCACCGGCGGCCGCGCCGCGTGCGCTCCTGCCGGCGGTGCGCCCCGGCGTTCGACGCAGGATCGATCTTCACGTGGACCTTCCGGGGGCAGCGGGCCCCGATGCACCCGGCCTACGTCGAGGAGCTCGCCGCGATCGCCCGGCGCGCGACCGCCGACGCCACGCTGCCGCTGCCCGGCCTGACCCGTCCGACCACCGCACCGACCACCCGGCCGGCCGCACCGACGCTGCCACCCGGCACCCGGGTCCGGCTGCTCGGGACGGGCCGGTGGGCCGGCGTCACGGGGACCGTCGTCAAGCTCGGCCGGACGCGCTACCACGTGCGCACGGGCGACCACGTCGTCACCGCGCCGGTACCGCTCGTCGAGCGGCTGCCGCCCTGACGCGGGAGTGCCCGGCGAGCCGGGGTCAGCGGTCGGCGGCGGCCCGCCGCTCGGCGATCCAGGCGTCGATGCGACCCCACCACTGCCAGAGCCACTCCCGGCGGCCCTCGTCGTCCGGCGGCACCTCGCCGGCCGGCACCTGCCACCAGCGCATCTCGATCGTCGTGTCCATCGGCATCTCCCGCCACAGGTCCGCGACGGTGAAGATGTGGTCGGTGCCGGTGTGCGCGACCCAGACGACGTCGGCGTCCGGAGCGTTCGCCAGGGCGGCGAGCACGCCGCCGGGGCGAGGCGGCAGGACGTGCCGCATCTGCTCCGCGAGGTCGGCCTGCACGGCCTGGCCGCGCTCGCGCAGCCGCGCGATGCCCGCCGCCCGGCGGCGCTCGGCGAAGTTGCCGCCCTCGGGGAAGATGACGAACGCGTCGTCGTCGTCGAGCCCGGCGGCGAGCCGCCCGACCTGCGCCGCCAGCCCGTCGCGTGGGCCGGCGGACCCGCCGGGCGGGCGCGGGGAGACGAAGCGGCTCGGCAGCCGGTTGAGGACGACGTCGACGACCGGGTCCCACTGCATCGTGTCCTTGAGGACGATCCGCGGCTCGCGGTCGTACCAGTTGACGAGGGCGTGGGTGAGCAGGAAGGAGTCGCCGGGGCCCGCGTGCCGGCAGAAGACGAGCAGCGGCCGGCCCGAGTACGCCTGCGGCGCAGGGCCGGTCACCTCGACGCGCACGCCGAGCACCCGCCGCGCCTCGGCGAACATCAGCCGCAGGTACAGCGCGACGAGCCGGTAGTGCGCCCGCTCGAACCACGGCCGGCGGATCGCGACGCCGAACCCCGACCCGACCCAGAGCAGGAAGAGGACGACGAGGAGCACGGCCTCGCCGGCGAGCTGCAGGACGGCGAGCCACGCGAAGCGCAGGGGCCGCCACCGGCCCGGCACGAGCGGGGACAGCGCGAGCGCGACGAGGAGGACGAGCGGTGCCGCGGTCAACAGCAGGACGCCGAGCGCCACGACCGCCGGGGCGAGCACGACCCGCCGGACCCACCGCGGCGGGAGCACTACGACGCCCCGGCCAGGGCACCCGCGAGGTAGTCCCCGCTCGCCGCGCGCGCCCGGTCGATCCGCTCCGCCACCCGCCGGGTGCTGCGGTAGCGCAGGTTCGTCCGGGGGGCGTCCGCGCCGCCGCTCGGCAGGAGGTGGACGACGACGTCGTCCGGGACGCCGGCCATGTCCCGGGCGAAGCGGTGCCGCCGGGCGATCTCGAAGGACACCGAGGCCACCTCCCACGGCGAGCGCGGCGGGCGCAGCGGCTGCTCGAGCCGCCCGACGTGCAGGACGAAGACGGTCCGGGCGCCGAGCTCGACGGCCCGCCCCACCGGCACGGAGTTCACGAGGCCGCCGTCGACGAAGTGCTCGCCGCCGACCCGGGCCGGCGGGAAGAGCCCCGGCACCGAGCACGACGCGACGACGGCGTCGACGAGCGGTCCGCCGTCGAACCAGTGCTCGGCCGCCCGCTCGATGCTCGCGGCGCAGCACTGGAAGGGGACGGCGAGGTCCTCGACGCGCTCGGCGGTCAGGTGCCGGCGCAGGAGGGAGCGCAGCGCGGCGGTGCCGTGCAGCGCGGTGCGGGTGCGGGCGGCGTCCCGCAGCCGGCCGAGCGAGCCGCCGAACACCGCGTCGCCGGACAGGCCCAGCCACAGCTCGCGCAGCCGGTCGGCCGCGCCGGCCGGCCCGTCCGCCACGACGGCGCCGTTCACCGCGCCGACGCTCGTGCCGACGACGAGGTCCGGGACGACGCCGGCGGCGTCGAGTGCGGCGAGCATCCCGACCTCGCTCGCCCCGAGGACACCGCCCCCGCCGAGGACGAAGGCGACGGGCGCGGGCAGCGGCATGGCGTGATCGTGCCACGCCGTGCTGTCACGGCGGGCTACCCGACGGTGACCGACTCCGAGCGGCCGACGGTGCGGCGCGTCGTCCGCTTCGTCACCGTCGAGGCGACCCGCTCGTCGAGGAGCACGTGGTACGCGGTGCCGGACCGCAGCCCGCCCACGGTGACGCTGACCTCCTGGCACGTGGCCGGCAGCCGGTCGAGCGTCTGCCACACCTCGAGCGGCGCGCCGCCCCCGACCGACGTCGGCACGGCCCCGACGAGCACCGACGCCAGCCCGGGCGTCCTGCGGAACCAGAAGACGAGGGTGAGCGACCCGGCGCCCGGCGTCACGCGCATCGGCACCGACGCCGTGCCGTCGTTGAGCCCCGGGCAGTCCCGCGGCGGCAGGGGCCGGGCGCCCTCGACGACCGGGCTGTCGAGGCCGGGCAGCACGATCGGCAGCTCCAGCCGGCCGCCGCCTTCCGGCGGTCGCGGCGGCACGGGCGCCGCCGGCGGCACGGGCTCCGGGACCCGGAAGCGCCCGCGGACGGCCCAGGGGTCGGGGTCGGTCGAGCCCGCCGAGCGGACGGGCAGCGAGATCGTCGCGGCCGCCGGGGTCAGGCCGTCGTCCTCCGGCACGGTCCGGCCCGTCGGCGGCAGGCCGACGGCGGTGTCGAGGACGTCGCGCGCCCCGCAGCCGGTCAGCGCCGCCCCGACGAGCAGGCCGGTCGTGGCCAGCACGAGGGCCCGCCGTCCGGGACGGCGGCGGTCACCGACGCGCATGCGCTCCACCCATGACCGTCCTGTCGGCCGCGTGGCGGGCGTCTTCATCGGCCGAACGGGTCGACCCCTACGGGGCGGCGGTGCGCGGGTTCGGGCCCGGCGATCGGTGCCGACTTGTCGGATTCTCGTGACAGACCTATGGTCCGTTTGTCACATCCCGCGCTCGGCCGGGACGGACGGGGTATTCGCTGGTCCAGCAGCGGCTGCGGATGTGGTGCCGGTCGGCGCGGGGAGCGCCGGACCGGCCGTTCTCGTCGTCCTCGCCCCGCGTACAGCGCGCCACAGCGCGCCGAGGGCAGGAGTGTCACATGTCCGGCCACACCGTCGTGGACCTGACCGCCGGCGACGTCGTCGCGCCCCCTTCGGGGACGCCGCACCCCGCCGACCGGCGCGAGGCCCACCTGCTCCGCCTCTCCCTGGACCTCCAGCTCGACGCGCTGCTGTGCACCCTCGGGGCGGCCGCGACGACGGGCGGGCCGGGCGGGGACGACGACGACGCTCCGCCCGGTCGCCAGGCCGGCCGCACCGCGCGCTTCCACCGCTGGCTCGCCGAGGACCTCGACGTCGCCTCCCGTCTCGCGGCGGTCGCCGTCGGCGTCGACGCGCCCCTGCCGACCGGTCTCGGCCAGCGCCTCGGCGACACCCGGCAGGTGGCGACGGACCTGCTCGTCCGGTTCGAGGCCATGCAGGTGCTCCTCGCCGACGTCGCCGGCTCCCGGGCGCGTGACGCCGAGCGCTGTGCCCCCGAGGTGGCCGGACCGCGGCCCGACGGGGCGGCGCGCGGCGGCCCTCCGGCCGGCGACGGCGACGCCGCCG
>JBQGCR010000329.1:0-1708 GCA_052038585.1 Kineosporiaceae bacterium | reverse complement strand
GAGCCGGTCGAGGGCGACCCGGCCGAAGTCGTCGTCCCCGACGCGGGAGACGATCGCCGCCGGGGTGCCGAGCCGGCCCACCTGGTCGACGAAGATCGCCGGGGCGCCGGACGGGAACGGCCCGACGAGCGGCTGCGCCTCGCGGAACCCGTCGCCCTTCGTCGTCGCGACGATCTCGACGAGCACCTCGCCGACGGTGAGGACCCGCGCGCCGGGACGCGCCTCCGGGCTCACCGGGGCACCACGAGGATCTTGCGCCCGACGCCGGAGGCGGTGTGAGACAATGCCTTCGGGTACTCCTCGAGCGGGAGCCGGTGGCTGACGAGCACCTGCGGGTCGACGATCCCGTCGGCGAAGAGCTCGGCCGCCCGCTCGTAGCTGTCGAGGACGGCGAAGCTGCCGACGATCGTGATCTCCTCGCGGAAGACCCGGTACGGCTCGATCTCGACGCGCGCCCCCTCCGGGGCCACCCCGAACTGGAGGAACGTGCCCCGCCGGGCCACGCGGCCCAGCCCGTCCCGGATCGCGGCGACGTTGCCGGTGGCGTCGACGACGACGTCCCAGCCGCGCGGACGGTCCAGCTCGTCCGCGGACGTCGCGGCGGCGCTGCAGCCCAGCGCCTGCGCGGTCGCGAGCCGCGCCGGGTCGCCGTCGTCGGCGTCGCCCCGCGCGGCCCCGCCGCGCTTGGCGAGCTCGAGCATCATGAGCCCCATCGTCCCGGCGCCGTAGAGGAGCACCGACGACGCCGGCCGCGCGCGGAGGACGTCGAAGCCGTGGACGGCGCACGAGAGCGGCTCGACGAGCGCCGCGTCGGCGACCGGGACGTGGTCGGGCAGGACGACGCAGTTGCCGGCGGCGACCGCGACGTACTCCGCGGCGGCACCGGGGTGGGTGACGCCGACGGCGGCGAAGCGCTCGCAGTGGTTGGCCTGGCCGCGCCGGCAGTACCAGCAGCCGTGGCAGAACGTGTTGGGGTCCGCCGCGACGCGGTCGCCGACCCGCAGCCCCTCGACACCCGCCCCGAGCGCGACCACCTCGCCGGCGAACTCGTGGCCGGGGACGAGCGGCAGCCGCGGCGCGAACTCCCCGGCGAGGATGTGGACGTCGGTGCCGCAGACCCCGACCGCGGCCACCGCGAGGACGACCTCGCCGGGCCCCGGCGCCGGGTCGTCGACCGTCGTCACCTCGACGTGCCCCGGCCCGGTGATGACAGCAGCCCGCACGACAGCGCCTCCCGATGCGCTCAGATGAGCACCGATCTCCTCAGATGTCGGTCCTGAGTCTGTCGCTGCGCCCAGCCGGCGTCAATCGCCGTCGGTCGCGTTCTCGGCGTCCCGGCCCGCTCGTCCCACGACGCGTTGCGCCGGTCGCGCTCGTCGGCGGCGGCGTCGCGCTCGTCGGCGATACGGTCCCGCCGGTCGGCCGCACGGGCCCGGGCCTCGAAGCCGTGCTCCGGCGACCCAGCCATGAGGACTTCGTGCGCCCACCCGCCCGGGCCCGGAACCAGGCCCGACGGGACATTCTGCCCCGGATGCGAGGGTCAGGCGCCGGCCCCCTCGGCGGGCGCGTGCCGGTCGAGCTCCAGCCACAGGGTCTTGCCCGCCGCGCCGTCCTCGTCGACGCCCCAGCGGTCCGACATCTCGTCGACGATGAGCAGGCCGCGCCCGTGGACCGCCGAGTCCTCCGGCCGGCCGGCGGCGGGGACGCC
>JBQGCR010000328.1:0-5419 GCA_052038585.1 Kineosporiaceae bacterium | reverse complement strand
ACCCATGACCGGGCCCTCGGCGGTCCGGACCGTCGCCGCGGCGATCCCCCCGAGCCCGGAGCCGCTCGGCTCGCACACCGCGAGCGTCAGGGCCGCCGCCACCGCGGCGTCGGCGGCCGAGCCGCCGGCCCGGAGCAGGTCGGCGGCAGTCTGCGTCGCCAGGGGGTGCGACGTCGCGACGGCGGCCCGGCGCCTCGTCATCGCCGGTCGGCCGTCGCCACGAGCGTCGCGTCCGGGCCGGGGCGGTCGACGGCGGGGGCCGGCGCCGCGGCGTCGTCCGTCGGCTCCCAGCCGTCCTTCTCCAGGTCGTCGAGCCACACCGCGCCCGGGACCCAGGGCCGGGAGAACAGGCGCCCGACCCGGCTCGCCACCGGGCTCTGGTGGTAGCGCATCCAGAGCCGGCCACCGGTGACGTCGAGGATCTCGATCTTGCCGGTCTCGTGGGACATGATGTAGCGGAACGTCTTCTGGATGCCGGACAGCCGGGACATCGCCCCGCGGACGACCTCGACGCCGCGGTCGATCGGGACCTGGAAGTGCGAGGCGCCGCGGACCGGACGGCCCTGGAAGACGTAGTACGGCCGGGTCCCGACGGCGTGGAGCCGGGCGACCGTCGCGGCGAGCGTGTCGGGGTCGTCGTTGACGCGGCCGAGCAGGACGCCCTGGTTGAGGTACTGCACACCGAGGTCGCGCATCGTCCGGATCGCCGCCGCGGCCTCGTCGGTCACCTCGCCGACGTGGTCGAAGTGGGACACGATCACGGCGGCCTTGCCGGCGTCGAGGATCCGCCGGACGAGTGCGGGCAGCGCCGGGTCGTGGAAGCGCGCCGGGTGGAAGGCGGTCGTCTTGCTGCCGAAGCGGATCGACGTCAGGTGCTCGATCGGCAGGAGGTGGTCCAGGACGGCGTGCAGCTTGGCCGTCGAGAGCACGAAGGGGTCACCGCCGGACAGCAGGACGTTGGTCATCTCGGGGTGCCGCTCGATGTAGGCCGCCACCGCCGCGAGGTCCGGGGCGACCTCGTCGGTGTCCTTGCCGACGAGCCGCTTGCGGAAGCAGTAGCGGCAGTAGCTCGTGCAGCGGTCGGTGACCAGGAGCAGGCCGGTCTGCGGGTACTTGTGCTGCAGCCCCGGGACGACGGTGTTGTCCTTCTCGCCGCTGGTGTCCAGCCGACCGGGGCTCGTGAGCTCCTGCACCGAGGGCTCGACGATGTGCTTCAGCTGCTCCCCGTAGGGACTCGTGGCGAGCAGGTCGCGGTAGTACTTCGTCACCTGGTAGCGGGTGAGCTCGGCGGCGCGGGCGGTGCTCTCGTCGAGGGTGCGGGGACCCTCGAGGAACGGCACCGTCACCGCACGACCGCGGGACGGGATGGGGCTCATGGGGGAACTCCTCGCGCGACACGGGGGCCGGCGCGGTGGACTCGCGAGGCGCCGGGACGGCGCGTGCCGTCGACGACGACGATGATCGACGCCGAGCCCGTCCGGTCAGCGTCCACAGGTCCTACGACTGTCGGGCAACCGCCCTGACCTGCGGCGACGCCCACCCCGACGCCTGGGAGCCGACGGGTGGACGTCGGTCGTTCACGCGTGGGCAACCACGTCGGCCTCAGGGGTCCGACGGGCGACGGGGGGCCGGCCCCCAGGTGTGCAGGCCCGCCTCCGCACGGCGGACCGTGTGCGCGCCCGCCATGCGGTGGATCTCCGCGGGCTGCACGCCGACGGACTCGGCCAGGGTCTGCACCGGCGTCCCGTCGCTCAGGGCCACCCAGACCGCCTCGTCGCGGACGCCCGCGTAGGCGTAGGCATTCCGGGCACCGCCCCACAGGAGCCGGTCGGCCGCCGCCGCGCGCTCCACCGGGCGCTCCAGCGAGGGCAGGTCCTCCGACCTGCGCGGGGTGAGGATGTCGTGGACCGGGTCGTGTGCCGTCACCGTGGGGTCCTCCTCCTGGTCGCCGATCTCCATGCAGGCTAGGCCAACCCGCTGACACCTGTCATCGGCGCGCGGGACCCCGGGGCCGTGACCTGGCGCACCGACCTGCGCGGTCACGTCACCGCTGGTCCAGGCGCGATCATCACCGCCAGCCGGGGATGCCGCATGCCCGCCAGGAGGGTGGACGGCAGGTTCTCGAACGCCTGGCGCGTCGCGATCCTCAGCACCAGCCCGAGGTGGTCGGCCTTCGCGGCCCGGGAGCCGGTCGAGCACGTGGTCGACGTCGGCCGCGGTCCTGACGAACGACACCGCCACGAGGTCGGCGTGCTCGGCGACGAAGGCAGCAGAGCCTCGTCGTCGGCCGTGAGCGGGAGCTCGGTGTCGGGCAGGTCTCCGCGCCGAGCCGGCGACCTCCGGGGGCTGTGCGGGTCACGAGCAGCCCGCCTCGCCGGGCGCGACGGCGGCGACGACCGCCGCGACGGCACCGTCGTCGAGCAGCACCGCCGCACCGGGCCGCAGCGCGGCCACCGCCTCGGGGAGGGTCCAGCCGATCCGTACCGGGTGCCCGGGGGCCGGAGGCACCGCGGGGCGCAGGTCGCTGGTGCGCATGCCCTCGGCGAGGGCGCCCTCCGCGCCTGCGGTGACCTTGGTGA
This sequence comes from Kineosporiaceae bacterium, assembly GCA_052038585.1. Lineage (GTDB taxonomy): Bacteria > Actinomycetota > Actinomycetes > Actinomycetales > Kineosporiaceae > JBQGCR01. Next base: position 2,840 of record JBQGCR010000328.1, on the reverse strand, counting down.
ACCGGCGGCGGCCGCCGCGGGCGTCGGCGACCACGTCGCCGCTGCTCGCCCGGACGGAAGAGCCACTTGCGCAACGGGATGCTCCGTCCCCGGCTGGTCATGCCGTGGTCAGCAGGTGTTCATCCGGTCGACGTCCCGGGGCCAGGTGGCCCGCCCAGGATTCCGGCGACCGACCTCGACGAGAGGATTCTCCGTGCACCGTCGCGCCGTCCCCGCCCTGCTCGCCGCCGGAGTCGGCCTCGCGGCCGCGTCCGTGTCGCCGGCTTCCGCCGACCGTGCGCCGCGGCCCCTCTTCACGCCGGCGGCGACCTTCGCCGTCGACGGCGACGTCGCGGAGATCCTCGCGGTCACCCCGGACGGGCGGACCGTGCTCTACACCGACTCCTCGCAGCAGCGGATCGGGTTCGTCGACCTGGCCGACCCGTCCGCCCCCGTGCAGACCGGCACCCTGGCCATGGGCGGGGAGCCGACGTCGGTCGCCGTGACGGGGCGGGGCCGGTACGCGGTGGTCGCGGTGGACACCACCGCCGGCCGGTTCACGACGCCGTCCGGCGCGCTCGCCGTCGTCGACCTGCGGACCCGCTCGGTCGTGCACCGTCTGGACCTCGGCGGGCAGCCCGACTCGGTCGCGGTGTCCCCCGACGGCAGGGTCGCCGCCGTCGCCGTCGAGAACCAGCGCGACGAGGATCTCGTCGTCGACGGCGGCGTGGGCGGCCTGCCGCAGCCGCCGGCCGGGTACCTCGCGGTGGTCCGGTTGCAGGGACCGCCCGCCCGGTGGCGGGTCGACCGCGTCGACCTCACCGGCTTGCCCGGGGCCGCCTTCGCCGACGACCCCGAGCCGGAGTACGTCGACGTCGACCGGCACCACCGGGCAGCGGTCACGTTGCAGGAGAACAACGCCGTGGTGGTCGTCGACCTCGACCGGCTCGAGGTGACGGGCTCCTTCAGCGCCGGCACCGTCGAGCGGGACGACGCCGACGTCGTCGACGACGGGATCGTCGCCTTCGACGACCGGCTCGTCGCGCCTCGCGAGCCCGACGGCGTGCAGTGGACCCGCGAGGGCAACCTCCTCACCGCCGACGAGGGCGACCTCGCCGCCGAGCCGAGCGGAGGTCGCGGCTGGTCGGTCTTCCGGCCCGACGGCCGGCTCCTCCACACCTCCGGCGCTGCCGCGGAGAAGGCTCTCGCCGCGGTGTCTCGCTACCCCGACAGCCGCAGCGACGACAAGGGCGCCGAGCTCGAGGGCGCCGAGGTCACCCGTCTCGGCGACCGGGACCTCGCGGTGCTGGGGAGCGAGCGCGGCGACGCGGTGCTCGTCTACGACGTCGACGACGAGCGTCGTCCAGTCCTGCTGCAGGTCCTCGCGACCGGGGACTCCCCGGAGGGCATCCTCGCCGTCCCGCGGCGTGGGCTCCTCCTCACCGCGAACGAGGGCGACGGGACGATCTCGGTCTTCCGCTCCCGCTGAACCAGTACGGAGCCGAGCGGGAACCGGCTTAGTGGTCGGCGCAGCAGGGGGTCGGCGACGGCTGCTCGAAGGGCACGAGGCAGTCCCCGGCCGCCGGCCTGACCCGCAGCCGCAGGCGCCCGTCGGCGAGCTCCGGTCTCAGGAAAGACAGGGTGCGCACGGGCGCACGGCCGTCCGGACGCACCCCCGCGAGGCCGACCACCTCGTCCACCGCGGAGGTCGCGCACAGGTCGGCGACCGTGGTGACGGGCGGCTGCCCGTCCTGGCCGGGGAAGACGAACGCCCGGCCGGCCGTGCGGGCCGTGCGGGCGCGCAGGAGGGCCGCTTCCGCCGGCTCACGGACGTCGTCGGCAGGGGGTGCCGGGTCGTGCGTCGTGACCGTGACGACGACCCGCCCGGCGTGGAAGTGCGTGCACGCCATGGTGATCCAGGTGCCGTGCTCGACCGCCCACGTGCGGGTGGCGTGCTCGGCCTCCCGCGTGGTCGGCCACCCGCCGTCGAGCAGGACGAGGTCGGCGCCGGGCGGGCGGACGGCCCGCACGGTGCCTGGCGTGGTCACCGGGGCAGCACCCACACCGGGTTGGTGTAGAACCACAGGTCGTCCCACGGGTCGGCCGCGCCGAGGACGTCGGCCGCCGGGCCCGCCGGGTCGACGCCGGCCCCGAGCAGGCCCGGCGCCGTGCGCTTGCCGTCGCTGCCGCGCAGCCGGACGTAGAAGCCCTCCTCGACGACGCCGAGGTCGTAGGACAGGACGACGGTGCCGGTGCGGCCGCTCACGTCCCAGCTCTTCACGACGGACGTCGCCGGGGTCGTGAACACGTCGCGGTCGGCTACCGCGCCGGTGACGGCACCGCGGACGACGTCCACGGTCGCGAGCCGCGGCACGAACTGCGCCCAGTTGGGCTGCGAGGCGGTCCTGATCTCGACGTCGAGCACGACGCGGCGCCCACGGCGCGGCGTGAGCACCGAGCCGAGGGTCACGCCCTGGGCGTGGCCGCTCTCGCGCACCCGCACCTGGATCCCGTCGAGGAGGCGGCCGTGGTCGACCCACACCCGGCCGGCCTGGAGCCCGCGCATGACGGCGAGGTAGGAGAAGTCCTCCGCACCGACGTGCGTGCGGCTGTAGTAGCCCGGCCAGTAGTCGCCGTTGGTGAACGACAGGCCGCCGGTCCCGTGCACCGGGTCCTCGTAGAACCCGTTCGCCGTGAAGTCGCTGCCCGGGCCGCGCACCGCGTCGTCGAGGTAGACGCTGTGCGAGTCCGAGTTCGCCGTGATCCACCACGGCTTGCCCTCGGCGAGCAGGCTGTCCCAGAGCCCGCCGACCGTCGCCGTCATCCAGTCGAAGCCGCCGTAGGTGATGTACGACTCGATC
>JBQGCR010000327.1:0-1548 GCA_052038585.1 Kineosporiaceae bacterium | reverse complement strand
CGACGGCCGGGTCGACGGGCGGACCGGCGGCGGCCCGCTCGACCTGCCCGTCGGCGACACCGAGGTGGCGGGCGGGACGCGGGTCACCCTGCCGGCCGGGTCCGTCGTCCCGCAGGCGCGGGGCGTGCCGGCGCTCGACGGCAGCGACTGGGCGTCCCCGGGCAGCACCGGCCGGGACTACTCGGCGTACCGGACGTACTCGCTGCTCCTCGCGCTGCTCTTCGGGACGATGGGGCTGCCGCACGTGCTCGTGCGCTTCTACACCAACCCCGACGGGCGGGCGGCCCGCCGGACGACGCTCGTCGTCGTCGCGCTGCTCGGGGCGTTCTACCTCTTCCCGCCGGTCTACGGCATGCTCGGCCGGCTCTACGCGCCCGAGGTGCTCCTCGCGGGCCAGCCGGACGCCGTCGTCCTCCTCCTGCCCGGCCGGATGCTCGACGACCCGTGGGCCTCGCTCGTCACCGCGCTCGTCACCGCCGGGGCGTTCGCGGCGTTCCTCTCGACGTCGTCCGGGCTCACCGTGTCCGTCGCCGGCGTGCTCTCCCAGGACCTGCTCCGCGGGCGGGCCCGGGCCTCGGTGCCAGGATTCCGGGCGGCGGCGGTCATCGCCGTCTCCGTGCCGGCCGCGCTGTCGCTCATCGGGGTGCGGACGACGCTCGCCGACACCGTCTCGCTCGCCTTCGCCCTCGCGGCCTCGACGTTCTGCCCGCTGCTCGTCCTCGGGATCTGGTGGCGCCCGCTCACCGCCGCCGGGGCGATGGCCGGGCTCGTCACCGGCGGGACGCTCGCGACGACCGCGGTGCTCGTGACGATCGCGACCGGCTCGACGTCCGGCCTCGTCGGCGCTCTGCTCGCCCAGCCCGCGGCGTGGAGCGTGCCGGTCGCGTTCGGCGTGACGATCGCCGTCTCGCTCGCGACGCGCCGCCGCCGGGCCGGGGCCGCCATGCCGGTCATGGTCCGCCTGCACGCCCCCGAGTCCCTCGACCTCGACCGCGGCGCCGCGCCGGACCGCTGAGCCCGCCGCCTCCACGGCCGATGGTCTTGGTGTGACCGGCACCACTCGTCGCGTCAACCGCACCGCTCGTCGCAGCCGCTCCTCCCGCGCGTCGCGGGCCGCCCGCCGCCGGTCGCACACCCGGCCGCGCCCCCTTCTGGCACGGCGCCGCGGCTGGCCACAGTGACCGCAGTCACTTCCGGTCCCCGCCACGGCGGCGGGGTCGGCACGAGAGGGAGGTCTCATGTCCAGCAATCCGTCGACCCGCTCTGGCGGGTCCATGACGTCGTACGAGGAGGTGCAGGCGAGCTCGGAGTTCACCGAGCTGAAGCGGAAGTTCCGCCGGTTCGTCTTCCCGGCGACCGCGTTCTTCCTCGCCTGGTACTTCCTCTACGTCCTGCTCGCCGCGTTCGCGCCGGGCTTCATGAGCACCAAGGTCGTCGGCGACATCAACATCGGCCTGATCTTCGGCCTGCTCCAGTTCGTCACGACGTTCGGCATCACGATGCTCTACGCCCGCTGGGCCGACCGGGAGTTCGACCCCACCGCGGACA
>JBQGCR010000326.1:0-5100 GCA_052038585.1 Kineosporiaceae bacterium | reverse complement strand
CCCAGAACAGCGGCCCGCGGCGCGGTCCGGGATGGCTGTCCGTCGCCGGCGTCGGGATCGGCTCGGCGGTGCTCGCGAGCCTGCTCACGGTCGGGCTGACGGGTGCCGCGGACGACACGACGACGCCGGCGGCCCCGGCGGCGTCCTCGCAGGGCAGCGCGCAGCAGGCGCCCGTGACGTCGTCCTCCGACGCCGCGCCGGACTGGGGCGCGGTGGCGTCCGCCGTCGAGAAGAGCGTCGTCGCGGTCCAGGTGCAGACCGGCTCCGGCGGCGGCGAGGGCTCCGGCGTCGTCCTGGACACCGCGGGGAACATCCTCACGAACAACCACGTCGTCGACGGCGCGCGGCAGATCGTCGTCGTCCTGTCCGACGGCCGCGGCTACGAGGCCGAGATCGTCGGGACGGACCCCTCGACGGACCTGGCCGTCATCCGGCTCACCGACCCGCCGTCGGACCTCACCCCGGCCACGCTCGGCGACTCCTCGGCCGTCCAGGTGGGCGACCCCGTCATGGCGGCGGGGAACCCGCTGGGCCTGTCCGACACGGTGACGACGGGGATCGTCTCGGCCGTCGACCGCCCGGTGACGACGACGTCGCAGGAGCAGAGCCCGTTCGGCGGGCAGGGAGCCGTCGAGCAGGTCGTCACGAACGCGATCCAGACCGACGCGGCGGTCAACCCCGGCAACAGCGGCGGCGCCCTCGTCGACTCCCAGGGCCGCGTCGTCGGCATCACCTCCTCGATCGCCTCCCTCGGCAGCTCGGCGGGCAGCCAGAGCGGCAGCATCGGGCTCGGTTTCGCGATCCCGGTCAACGAGGCCAAGGACGTCGCGCAGCAGCTCATGGACACCGGGACCGTCGAGCACGCGTGGATCGGCGTGAGCCTGTCCGAGGACAGCGTGACCGTCGACGGCGCGATCCGACAGGCCGCCGTCGTCGCCCAGGTGACGTCCGGCTCCCCCGGTGAGCGCGCGGGCCTGCGCCAGGGCGACGCCGTCGTCGCCATCGACGGCGAGAACGTCAACGGGGCCGACTCGCTCATCGCCCAGATCCGCGAGCGCCGGCCCGACACCGGCGTCACCCTCACGGTCGTGCGGGACGGCAGGACCGTCGAGGTCCCCGTCACGCTCGGGACGCGCCCGGCGAGCTGAGACCACCCCCCGTCTCGGCCGCGCCCTCGCGCGTCCACCCCGCGGCCACGCCGCCGTCGTCCCCGACTCCTCCCGGGGGGATGATGGCGGCGTGGCCCGTCTCGTCGACCTGGCGGCCCGCTGGGCCGCGACCGTGGCCGGCCTCGCGCCGGGCGCGCCGCCGGATCTCGTCGCCGCGCAGGGCGGGCGGCTCCTCGAGCGGTGGTCCGAGCCGCACCGCGGCTACCACGACGTCCGGCACCTCGCCGAGGTGCTCGAGGCCGTCGACGTCCTGCGGCACCACGCCGCGCGGCCCGCGCTCGTCGAGGCGGCGGCCTGGTTCCACGACGCCGTCTACGCCGGGCGTCCCGGCGAGGACGAGCGCGCCTCGGCCGCCGTCGCCGTCACCGTGCTCGGCGGTCTCGGGGCCGCGGACGACGACGTCGCCGCGGTCGAGCGGCTCGTCCTGCTCACCGCCGGGCACGACCCGCAGGACGGCGACGACGACGGCGCGGTGCTCTGCGACGCCGACCTCGCGATCCTCGCGTCCGCGCCGGACCGCTACCGCGAGTACGCCTCCGCCGTCCGGCGGGAGTACGCGCACGTGCCCGAGGACGCCTTCCGCGCCGGGCGGGCCGCCGTCCTGCGGGACCTGCTCGCTCACCCGCGCCTGTACCGGACGGTCACCGGGGCGGCGCGCTGGGAGGAGCGCGCCCGGGCGAACGTCACCGCCGAGGTCGCCGCGCTCGAGCGCTGATCAGGGGGCGAACGGGCCGCGGACGAGCGGGCGCAGGAGCGCCGGCAGCAGGGCGGCGGCCTCGTCCGCCTCGACCCAGCGGCCGCGGCGGGGGGTCGCGGCCGGTGCCCGGCCGAGCAGGACGACGTCGGCCGGCGCGGCCGGGGCCTGCGGGCGCAGGTAGGCGACCTGGTGGAGGTCGACGCGCGCGCCGACGAGGTCGTGGGCGAGCTGCTCCGGCGTCGTCCCGTCGGCGCTCTCCGGCAGGAGGAGGCCGCCGTCGTCCGCGTCGTCCTCGACGGCGAGCAGGCGGGTCCGGGCGCGCAGGAGCCGCACGGCCGTCCCGACGGTCCGCAGCGGCGGCAGGGACGACAGCACGAGGTCGACCCGGTCGTGCGGCCCGCCGGCGCTCGCGAGCACCCGCTCGCCGCGCCGCTTCGGCCGGCGCAGGCCGCTCGCCCGCAGCCGGCGCAGCAGCTCCCGGCTCGTCACCGGCACCGCCCCCGCGGTGACGACCTGGGCGTAGCGCTCCTCGGGGACGTCGTAGTGGTCGCCCTCGAACCCCCGCGGCGGGATCCCGACGGTGCGGGCGAACGCGTGCAGCTCGGCCAGGCTCGCGTCGGAGACGAGGTGGCTCCACCGCCGGCCGTGGGCCGGCCACAGCGGCGGGTCGATGAGGAGCACCCGGGCAGTATCGCCCGGCGGGTCAGGCCTGCCTACGCCAGCACGATGCTCAGGTGGCCCCGGCCGTAGCCGGGGACGGTGAAGGCCACGTCGTCCCGCGCGCGGGGAGAGCGGGCCAGGGCCGGGATGTCGGTGGGCATCCGGGTGTGCCGGCCGTGGAGGCCGTAGAGGTGGACCGGCCGGTCGGCGTGCCGGGTCTGCAGGGCGGGGACGAGGCCGTCGAGGGCGGTCTCGAGCGCGTCGCGGACCCGCTTGTCCTGCTGGTCGGCATGGACCTGCTGGCGCACCCACGTCGAGGACCGGCGCAGCACCGGCCCGGCCAGGGTGTAGATCGCGCCGACGTCGAGGACGACGAGGTCGGTGAGCTGGAGGTGGGCGTCGGTGAAGACGGCGCACAGGTGCGGCGGGTCGACGGCGAGCGGCGTGGAGTTGGCGAGGGTGACCTCGCGCCGCACCACGTCCTCGAGCGCCTGGCGCAGGGCCGCCCGGGTGGGTGGCCGCACGACCGGGGCGATGTGGGTCATGTCGGATCAGCTCCGCCCTCTCGACGCCGCGGGGTCGACCCCCGTGTCGTCCTGTCTCGGCACGAAACGGGGCGACCTGAAGGCTGTCCGGCGTGTCAAGCCCGGCCGGCGGGCTGTGGACGGCCGGGACCCTGTGGACGACGCCGCCCGTCCGGGGCGACCCGCGTGCCACGCTGCGGCCACGCGGTCCGGTCCCGGGCCGGGGCAGTCGATCCGCCGGGTGGCGGTCAGGAGGTCGGGCTCGTGAGCAGGTTCCAGGTCGACAGCGCCGAGGTGGCCCGGGCGAGCGCCGCGGTGCAGGCGTCGGCGACGTCCCTCGCGGCGGAGGTGGACGCCATGATGCGCCACCTCGTGCAGCTGCAGGGCTCGTGGCAGGGCCAGGCGGCGACGAGCTTCGCCGACGTCGTGGGTCAGTGGCGCGGCACGCAGGAGCGGGTGCGGGCCTGCCTGGAGGAGATCCAGCAGGCGCTGGCCGCGGCGGGCCGCCAGTACGAGGAGGTGGAGCTCGCGACGGCCCGGATGTTCGGCGGGTGAGGCCGGGAGCGCGGAAGGCCCCGGCGCGTGCCGGGGCCTACCGCGGGACCGTCGGTCGGGCTCAGCCCGCCTCGCGGACCGCCTGCGCCGCGTGGAGCGCCAGCGGGTCCGGGACCGTCCAGATCTGCGTCAGCCGGAGCCGGCCGGTCTCGTCCGGCATCCGCACCCACGTCGCGACGGGGCGCAGCGGACGGGCGTCGACCTCGGCCTGCGGGATCGAGGTTGCCATGGGTACCGCCTCCGTTCACCTGTTGTTCACCTTGCCTTAGGCTAGCAGTCATCTCGCCCCTTGTCCGGATGGTCCGGCCCGGACGGCGTACGGTCGTGTCGTGCCCGACGAGCCCGACCCGGTCCTCCGGTCGGAGCAGGACTACCTCGACGCGGCCCGCGGGCACCTGGCCCGGATGCGCGAGCGGACGCTGTCGCTGGAGGTGCAGGCGGGCGACCGGGTGTCCTCGGAGTACCTCGCGGCGTCCCTGTGGCGCCGGGCGGCGGCCCTCGTCGACGACCCGGCGACGACGCTCTTCTTCGGCCGCACCGACCACGCCGACGGCGAGCGCTGGTACATCGGGCGCCGGCACGTCGCCGACGCGGCCGGCGACCCGGTCGTCATCGACTGGCGCGCCCAGGTCTCGCGCGCCTTCTACCGGGCGAGCCCGACGAGCCCGCTCGGCGTCGTCCGCCGGCGCCGCTTCGGCGTCGAGCACGGTCGCCTGTCCGCGTACGAGGACGAGCGCCTGGACCAGCACGACGAGCACGACGGTGGTGGAGGTGGCGGGGGGCGGGGGAAGCCGGAGGAGCGTCGCAGCGCGATCCTCGCCCGGGAGATCGAGCGGCCGAGGGTCGGGCCGATGCGCGACATCGTCGCGACGATCCAGCCCGAGCAGGACGAGATCGTCCGCGCCGACGTCGGCGTGAGCATCTGCGTGCAGGGCGCGCCCGGCACCGGCAAGACGGCCGTCGGGCTGCACCGGGCCGCGTGGCTGCTCTACGCCCACCGCGAGCGGCTCGCGCGCTCGGGGGTGCTCGTCGTCGGCCCGAACGCGTCCTTCCTCGACCACGTCGCGGCGGTGCTGCCCTCGCTCGGCGAGGTCGACGTCCGGCACACGACGCTCGGGGCGCTCCTCGCGGGCGCCGCGGGGGTCGCCGTGCGCGGCCGGGACGAGCCGACGGTCGCCGTCCTCAAGGGGGACGCCCGGATGGCGCGGGTGCTCGAGCGGGCCGTGTGGTCGCACGTCACCGAGCCCACCGAGGCGCTCGTCGTCCCCGGCGGCGTGCGGCGCTGGCGCGTGCCGGCCTACGAGGTCCGAGACGTCGTCACCGAGCTGCGCACCCGCGGCGTCCGGTACGCCGCGGCGCGGGCGATGCTGCCGCAGCGGCTCGCCCACGCCGTGCTGCTCCTCATGGAGGCGGCCGGGGACTCCCCCGACGACCGGGTGCAGGACGCCGTCGCCCGCAGCCGGGACGTGCGCCGGTACGCCGACTCCCTGTGGCC
>JBQGCR010000325.1:0-4124 GCA_052038585.1 Kineosporiaceae bacterium | reverse complement strand
CACGTGGGCGCCCGCGGCGAGCAGCCGGGCGACGGCGTCCTGCGCGGCGCCCGCGTCGTCGATGCCGACGCTGTCGACGCCCAGCCCGGGCACGTGCCGGTCGAGCAGCACGAGGGCGCGCGCCGCCCGGACCGCCCGCTCCAGGTGCGGCGTCCGCCGGCCGCTCGCCGGGGCGACGGCGATGCCGTCGACGCGGCGGCCGAGGAGCAGGTCCAGCGCGGCCCGCTCGGCGTCCGGCTGCTCGTCGGTGTTGACGAGCAGGACGTCGAGCCCGGCACCCTCCGCGACGTCGGCGAACCCGCGCAGGAGGCTGGCGAAGAAGGGGTTCTCCACGTCGCCGACGACGACGCCGAGCGTGCTCGTGCGGCCCGTGACCATCGAGCGCGCAACGGAGTTCGGCCGGTAGCCGAGCGCGCGGGACACGTCGAGGACCCGGTCCCGGGTCGCCGCGCTCACCGTGCCGTAGCCGCCGAGCACGCGGGCGGCCGTCGACGTCGACACCGCGGCGGAGCGGGCGACGTCGGCGAGCGTCACGGCGGTCGCCCGGACCGCTGCGGTGGTCACGACGGGAAATGTAGCGCGGGGTCTTGCGCTCGGGAAGATGTTGGTGAGAACGTTCCCAAACCCAACCGGTGAGAACGTTCTCAAACTCGGAGGAGTCCAACCGCCATGTCCGACACGCTGCCCCTCAAGCCGATCGAGGCCGACTTCGTCGACAAGCTCGTCGAGACGGTCGAGCAGCGCCCCGCCATCACCGAGGTCGTGCGCGGCCTCGTCGACCAGGGCCTGCGCAACGTGTACTTCGTGGGGGCCGGCGGCTCCCTCATCTGCAGCTACCCCGCCCACTACGTGCTCCAGCGCGAGGCGGACCTGCCGGTCTTCCAGGTGCAGAGCGACGAGCTGAACTGCAGCGTCCCGAAGCTCATGGGCCCGGGATCGCTCGTCGTCCTCGCCTCCTACACCGGCAAGACCAAGGAGACCGTCGAGGCCGCCCGCACCGCGAAGGCGACCGGGGCCACCGTCATCGCCGTCGCCAAGGAGGGCTCGCCGCTCGCCGAGGCCGTCGACGTCGCGTTCAAGGGCAAGAGCGACCTGTTCGAGCTGCTCGTCGCCTACGCGGTGCTCGAGTGCACCGGTAACGGCAAGGACGCCGCCCTGCTCGACACCGCGCTCTCCGAGCTGCCCAAGGCGATGCTCTCGGCCGTCGAGGAGAGCGAGGCCCACCTGGCCTCGATCGCCGAGGCGTTCAAGGACGAGCCCATCACGTACGTCCTCGGCTCGGGCCCGAGCTACAGCTGGGCCTACGGCTTCGCCATGTGCTTCCTGCAGGAGATGCAGTGGAAGCACGCGGCCGGCTTCAACACTGGCGAGTTCTTCCAGGGCGCCTTCGAGATGGTCGACGACGACGTCGCCGTCCTGCTCTGGCTCGGCGAGGACGCCTCGCGGCCCATGGCGCTGCGCGGCAGGGCCTTCCTGGAGACGTACTGCGCGAAGGCGAAGTACGTGGACGTCGCGGACCTCGCGCTGCCGGGCGTCCCCGCGGAGCTGCGCGGCGACCTCTCGCCGCTCGTCGTCGCCGCCCTGGCCAACCGCCTGGCGCAGCACTACGAGTCCGTCCGCGGGCACGACCTCGAGCAGCGGCACTACATGTTCAAGGTCGACTACTGAGACCGACGTGTGACCGTCCGACCCCTTGACACCGGGCGTGCGTCCGGAGAACGTTCTCACCCAGCAGGGTGAGAACGGTCTCCGGGGGCAGGTGCGCTCCGGTGCCCGACATGTCCAGGAGCCCCAGCGATGGAACCGAGCGCACCACCACTGCCCGCGCAGGGCGGGGTCCGGCTGCTCGCCGTCGGCGACAACGTCGTCGACTGCTACCCCGACCTCGGCGTCATGTACCCCGGCGGCAACGCCGTCAACGTCGCGGTCAACGCCGTCCGGCTCGGCGCCCGGGCAGCCTACCTCGGTGCCGTCGGCACCGACCGGGCCGGCCGGGTCGTCCACGAGGCGCTGCGGGCCGAGGGCGTCGACCTCGCGCCGCTGCGCGTCGTCGAGGGCCGCAACGCCGCCGCCGTCGTCCGCGTCGTCGACGGCAACCGCGTCTTCGTCGGCGGCGACGTCGGGGTCTCGGCGTTCCGGCTCGACGAGGCCGACCTCGCCGGCGTCCGCGGCTACGACGTCGTCCACACCGGCGAGTGCTCCATGGTCGAGCAGGACCTGCCGGCCCTCGCGGGCGCGGCGCGGCTGCTGTCGTTCGACTTCTCCGAGCGGCCCTGGGACTACGTCGTCGAGCACGCGAAGTTCGCCGGCGTCGCCGTCGCGTCGCTGCCGGACGGCACCCTCGACGACGCCGTCGAGCACGCGCGCCGGCTCGCCGCGCTCGGCCCCCGCGTCGCCGCCGTGACGACGGGCCCGCGCGGGGCCGCGCTGCTGCGTGACGGCGTCGTGACGACGAGCCCCGCCGGCAGCGGCGAGGTCGTCGACACCCTCGGGGCGGGCGACGCCTTCATCGCCCGCCTGCTCGTCGGCCTCGCCCGCGGCGAGGCCACGCCCGACCTGCTCGCGGCGGCGACCGCCTACGCCACGAGCACCTGCTCCACCTACGGCGCCTTCGGTCACGAGACCTCGCTCGACGGCGTCACCCTCCCCGACGTCCCGACCCCCTCCAGGAGCATGTGATGGCCTCCTCACGTCCCCTCCGCGCGCTGCGCGCCGGTGCCGCCCTCGCCGCCGCCGGCCTCGCCCTGGCCGCCTGCGGCGGCGGCAGCGAGTCGACGAGCGGCACCGCCGACCTGTCCACCCCCACGAGCAAGAGCGGGACGCTGACGGTCGTCACGAAGTTCGCCGACCCGAAGTACGCCCCGTACTTCGAGTCCGTCGCCGCGGGCTACGAGGCGGCCAATCCCGGCGTGACGGTCGACCTGCAGCAGGTCGGCGACCAGCCGTTCAAGGACAAGATCCGCGTGCTCTCCGCGGCGAACGAGCTGCCCGACGTGTACTTCTCCTGGGCGGGCGACTTCGCCAACAAGTTCGTCCGGGCAGGGCTGGCGGCCGACCTCACGAGCGTCATCGGCGAGGACACCGAGTGGGGCAAGACCTTCGCCCCCGCCGCGCTCAAGGCGTTCGAGTACGACGGCAAGAACTACGGGATGCCGATCAACCTCGACGGGAAGTACCTGGCCTACAGCACCGCGGCCTTCGCGAAGGCGGGGATCCAGGCGCCGCCGACGACGCTGGAGGAGCTGCTCACCGCCTGCTCCTCGCTCAGGTCCGCCGGCTACACCCCGATCGCCTTCGGCAACCAGTACGGCTGGCCGGCGATCCACTACATCACCCAGCTCAACGCGTACAACGTGCCCGCGGACACCCTCGGACGCGACTACGACCCCGCGACGGGCGAGTTCACCGACGCCGGGTACGTCACGGCGCTCGAGCAGTTCACGTCGATCGTCGACAGCTGCGCGACGCCGGACGCCAACGGCCTGTCCCACGAGGCGGCGCAGGCGAACCTGCTCCAGGGCAAGGCAGCGATGCAGTACATCGAGTCCGTCGAGTTCAAGGTGCTCACGGCCGAGGGCGGTGCGCCGCAGAGCATCTCCGACGGCTGGTCGTTCTTCCGGCTCCCGCCGGCCGCCGACGCCAGCGGTGACACGCAGGCCCTCACCGGCGCCCCCGACGGCTTCATGGTCAACGCCAAGAGCGAGAACGCCGCGCTCGCCGTCGACTTCCTCAAGTTCTTCTCCAGCCAGGAGAACGCGACGACGATGATCAAGCAGCTCGGCTGGCTCAGCCCGGTCCAGGGCTCGACCGAGGCGGCGGAGACCTTCCCGCAGCTCACCGAGACGCTCGCCGACATGAGCGAGGCGTCGACGTTCGCCATCTGGCTCGACACCGTGACGAACGCCGACGTCGCGGGCGCCTACCTGTCCGGCGTCGAGGGCATGCTCTCGGGCGACCGGACGCCGCAGGACGTCATGGCCGGCGTCCAGGAGGCCGCCGCCAAGGCCAAGAAGCAGGTCGGCTGACCCACCCGCCGTGGCCCGCGGGCGGGGGGCGCCGCCCCCGCCCCCCCGGCGCCCCCCCCCCCCAGCCCCCCCGGCGGGGCCCAGGGCGCCCCACCCCCC
>JBQGCR010000324.1:0-10193 GCA_052038585.1 Kineosporiaceae bacterium | reverse complement strand
CCCGCGGGGCTGGCCGCCGAGCGGGGCGGCGCTGCTCGCGAGCCGGGCCGACGCGGCCCGCGCGTAGCCGGCCGCCGACGGGTGGAACCCGTCGGCGGAGAACATCTCCTTGGGGCTGGCGAGGAACTCCTTGCCGAGCAGGTCGCCGAGGGAGACCGTGCGACCTCCGGCCTCGACGACGGCGATGGTCTGCGCCGCGGCGAGCTGGCGGGACAGCTGGCGCGCCACCCAGCGCAGCGGCTGGGCGATCGGCTCGATCGTCCCGAGGTCCGGGCACGTGCCGACGACGACCTCCGCGCCGGCGGCGCGCAGCCGGCGCACGGCGCGGTCGAGGTGGCGCACGCTGACCGCGGGCTTGACCCGCGCCGTGACGTCGTTCGCGCCCACCATGACGACGGCGAGGTCCACGCGGCGGCCCTCCTCGCCGAGAACCCGGTCCACCTGGGCCTCGAGGTGCTCCGAGCGCGCGCCGACGACGGCGACCATCCGCAGGTGGACCCTGCGGCCCGACAGCGCCGCGAGCCCGGTCGCGATCACCGCGCCGGGAGTCTGCAGCGGGTGGTCCACGCCGAGCCCCGCGGCGCTCGAGTCGCCGACCATGACCATCTCGAGGGGGTCGCCCGGCCCGTGGCCGTAGACGCCCGAGGCGTCCGGCCCGGCCGAGCCGAACGGGGTGCCGATCCAGCGCCGGGCCAGCTTGGCCTCGGCGACGAGCACCCCGAAGCCCGCGGCCCCGAGGGCCCCGATCCCCGTGCCGCCGAAGGCCGCCGCGGCGGCGATGCGCCGCGCCTGCGCCGCTCGGCCCATGCCGCACCACCTCCGCGAGATCCTCTCCCACGGTAACCGCCGCCGGGGCGCGGGAAGTTCCGAACGGGGGCGACGCAGCCGTTCGTCACCCGCGCGGGGGCACGGGTGCGCCATCATGCGCCATGACCATGCCCGCCCCGTCCCCCGAGCCCCCCGCCCGCGAGCGTGCGGGGCCCGTCGTCGTCGTCGGCGACGGCCACCTCGCCCGCACGGTCTGCGCGGGCCTGACCGCCCGCGGGCGGTCCGTGGCGCACCTCACCCGGCCCGACGACGCCGGCCTGCGCGCCGCGATGGGCGAGGACTGCTCCGGCGTCGCCGTGCTCCACCACGACGACCACGCGGCCCTGCGGTGGACCCTCGTCGCGGCGCACGTCGACCCCAAGGTGCCCCTCGTGAGCAGCGTGTTCGACGCCACGGTCGCCGGGGAGCTGCGCCGGATGCTCGAGCACACGAGCGTGTCGACGCCGGGCAACCTCGTCTCCCCCTCCCTCGCCGGACCGTGCGTCGGGCCCGGCGTCCTCGCCGCGAGCGCCGGCCGGGTGGACGACGCCGGTCGCTGGCGCGCCGACCGCCGGCTCGGCGGCGTCGTCGTCCGGCGCGACGGCGACGGCCTCGTCACCCAGGAGTGGGCGCCGACCCCGCGCGAGCGGTGGGCGGCCCTGCTCGGGCGCCTGTCGGGACAGCTGCGCCCGCACGACCCGGGCAGCCGGATCCTGCTCGCCGGTCTCGTCGGGCTGCTCGCGGTCCTGCTCGCCGACTTCGCCTACCTCGTGCTCCGGCTGCACCACGGCGCGGCGCTGTCGTTCTTCGACGCCGCGCGCGTCGTCGCGACCGTCGGACCGGCCGCCGCGCCCGAGGAGGACCGCGTCTACCTCGTCGGCCAGTCGCTGGCGATCCTCGTCACGGTCGTCCTCACCGCTGCCTTCACCGCCGGGCTCGTCGAGCGGCTGCTCGGCCACCGGCTCGTCGGCCTCGTCGGCCGGCGGACGGTCCCGCGGCGCGGGCACGTCGTCGTCGTCGGCCTCGGCCAGGTGGGGCTGCGGCTGTGCCAGGAGCTGCGCGGCCTCGGGCTGCCCGTCGTCGCCGTCGAGCGGCGGGCCGACGCCCCCTCGGTGCGGATCGCGCGCCGGCAGCGGATCCCCGTCGTCGTCGCCGACGGTCAGGACCGGGCGGTGCTCGAGCGGCTCGCGCTGCGCCGTGCCCGCGCCCTGGCCGCCGTCGGGTCCGACGACCTCGACAACGTCGCCGTCGCCGTCGCCGCGCACGCCGTCGCCCCCGGCGTGCGGGTCGTGCTCCGCGCGGGCCAGCACGAGGCGGTCTCCGAGACCCGGTCGCTGCTGCCGCTGGGGACGACGCGCGACGTCACCGCGGCCGCCGGCGCGTGGGTGGTCGCGACCCTCGACGGGCAGGACCCCCGCGGCGTCGTCGCCACGGCCGGCAGCACGTGGCTCGACCTGCACGGCAGCGGCTACGTGCGGTGGCCCGCCCCGGAGCCCGCCCGCTGCGGGCACGAGACCGCCGTGCCCGCGGACGGCTGACCCACCGGGCAGGTGGCACGATGGGGCCGTGGCACGCGACAACCTCACGCACCCGGACGGGATGACCTACGCCGACGACGTCGTCGACCTCATGGGCGACACGCCCCTGGTCCGGCTCACGTCGGTCACCGAGGGGATCGCCGCGACGGTCCTGGCCAAGGTCGAGTACTTCAACCCCGGCGGGTCGGTGAAGGACCGGATCGCGGTGAAGATGGTCGACGCCGCCGAGGAGGCGGGCCTGCTGAAGCCCGGCGGGACGATCGTCGAGCCGACGTCCGGCAACACCGGCGTCGGCCTCGCCCTCGTCGCGCAGAAGCGCGGCTACGACTGCGTGTTCGTCTGCCCGGACAAGGTGAGCGAGGACAAGCGCAACGTCCTCGCGGCGTACGGCGCCCGCGTCGTCGTGTGCCCGACCGCGGTGGCGCCGGACCACCCCGACTCGTACTACTCGGTCTCCGACCGGCTCGTCCGCGAGATCCCCGGCGCGTGGAAGCCCGACCAGTACTCCAACCCGAACGGCCCCGCGAGCCACTACGAGACGACCGGCCCGGAGGTCTGGCGGGACACCGCCGGCCGGGTGACCCACTTCGTCACCGGCGTCGGCACCGGCGGCACGATCACCGGCACGGGCCGCTACCTCAAGGAGGTCTCGGCCGACCGCGAGAGCGGTCCCGTGCGTGTCGTCGGCGCCGACCCCGAGGGCTCGGTGTACTCCGGCGGCACGGGCCGGCCCTACCTCGTCGAGGGGGTCGGCGAGGACTTCTGGCCGAGCGCCTACGACCCCGCCGTCCCGGACGAGATCATCGCCGTCTCGGACGCCGACTCCTTCGCCATGACCCGGCGCCTGGCCCGCGAGGAGGGCCTGCTCGTCGGCGGCTCGTGCGGGATGGCCGTCGTCGCCGCCCTCGAGGTCGCCCGCCGGGCGGACCCGGACGACGTCGTCGTCGTCCTGCTCCCGGACGGCGGGCGCGGCTACCTGTCCAAGATCTTCAGCGACCGGTGGATGTCGTCGTACGGGTTCCTGCGCGAGGACGGCGCGACGACGGTCGGCGAGGTCCTGCGGGCCAAGTCGGGCGAGCTGCCCGCGCTGGTCCACACCCACCCGACCGAGACCGTGCGCGACGCCATCGAGATCCTCCACGAGTACGGCGTCTCGCTCATGCCGGTCGTCAAGGCCGAGCCCCCGGTCATGGCGGGCGAGGTGACCGGTGCGGTGAGCGAGCGGGACCTCCTCGACGCCGTCTTCGCGGGCAAGGCCGCCCTCGCCGACCCCGTCGAGCGGCACATGGGCCCGCCGCTGCCGCTCGTCGGCTCGGGCGAGCCGGTGGAGGCCGCCCGCGAGGCGCTCGAGCAGCGCGACGCGGTCATGGTCGTCGCCGACGGCAAGCCCGTCGGGGTGCTCACCCGGCACGACCTCCTGGGCTACCTCACGGCCTGATGGACGTGCCGGCGGTCGCCGGCGTCGCGTTCTCCGTCTGCGGGCGCGACGCCGACGGGCGGGTGCTCGCCGAGCACGACGCCGACGCCGTGCGACCGGTGGCGAGCGTCGGCAAGGTCCTCCTGCTGTGCACGGTCGCGGACGCGCTCGCCGGCGGCCGGATCGACCCTCGGGAGGCGCTGCGCCGCACCGAGGACGACGCCGTCGCCGACTCCGGGCTGTGGCAGCACCTGCGGGTGGAGGCGCTGCCCGTCGCGGACCTCGCGGTGCTCGTCGGCGCGGTGAGCGACAACCTCGCGACGAACGTGCTCCTGCGCCACGTCGGCCTGCCGGCCGTGGCCCGGACGGCCGCCCGGTTCGGGCTGCGCCGCACCGGGATGCACGACCGGGTCCGTGACGTGCGCGGGCCGGACGACCCGCCGGTGCTCGCGACCGGGACGGCCCGCGAGCTGTCCGGGCTCGTCCACGCGCTGGCGACGGACGCGGTGCTCGCGCCGGAGGCCGGCGCCCTCGTGCGCGGCTGGCTCGCGACCGGGACCGACACGTCGATGGCGGCCGGTGCCCTCGGGCTCGACCCCCTCGCCCACCCGGCGGAGCACCTGTGGCACAAGACCGGGACGGACGCCGGCGTCCGCGCCGACGTCGGGCACGTCGGGGCCGGGGCCGGCGCGCGCTCGTACGCCGTTCTCGCGCAGTGGGACCCGGCCGGGCCCGTGGCGGCGGTCGACGTCCTCGACGCGCTGCGTGCCGTCGGCGCGGCGCTGCTCAGACCGCCGCGACCCCGAGAACCGCGGGCACGCTGAGTGCGGGAGCCGGACGGCCGGCGAGGCGGGCGCAGAGGTGCTCCCAGGCCGTCGCGACGTCGTCCCAGCGGTAGCGCCGCGCCGCGTCGTCGCGTCCGGCCAGGCCCCGGGCGCGGGCGGCCGCGGGGTCGGCCTCGACCTGCTCCACCGCCGCGGCGACGTCCCGGACGTCCCGCACGTAACGCCCCGCGCCGCCGACGACCTCGCGGGTGACGACGGTGTCCGCGGCCACCACCGGGGCGCCCGCCCCCATGGCCCGCAGCAGCGCCGGGCTCGTGCCGCCGAGCAGGTGGCCGTGCAGGTAGGAGGCGGCCCCGGCGTAGAGGGCGTCGACGAGCCCCTCGTCCCAGACCGGGCCGAGCAGGCGCACCCGCGGGTCGGCGGCCGCGAGGGCGTGGACCCGGGCCCCGAAGACGCCCTCGTGCCGCGTCGGCTCCCCGACGACGACGAGCGGCAGCCGCGCCGCGCTGCGGGAGTAACCGCGGACGAGCACGTCGGTCTGGTTCTCCGGCACGATGCGCGACCGCACGAGGTGGTACCCGCCGGGCTCGAGGCCCACCTCGGCAAGCCGGTGCAGCGGCGCGTCCTCGACGAGCGTCGCCCCGTGCGGGACGTACACCGTCGTCACGCCGTGCCGGCGACGGTAGTAGTCCTGCATGCCGACGGAGTCGGCGACGAGGGCCGCGCGCGAGGTCGCCGCGACCCGCTCGCAGATCCGGTAGTACCGCTCCCCCGCCGCGCCCCAGCGCGCGCGCTTGCCGTCGAGGCCGTCGACGACGAAGGCGTGCGGCACCCCGGCCGCCCGCAGCACCGGCAGCACCGGGGCGTTCGCGGCGTTGAGCACGACGGCCGCGTCCACACCGCGGCCGGACCGGCTGCGGCGCACCAGGTCCGCGGCGCCGGCGAGCGCGTGCGCGACGGTGTCGGCGCGTCCGAGGCGCGGTGCTCGGACGACGACCCGCTCCATGCCCAGGTGGTGGCTGCCCGGGTCGGCACCGTCCGCCCCGCCGGGCCGGCCGTGGACGAGCACCTCGTGCCCGCGCTCGACGAGCCGCCGGCCGATCTCCTCGGCCGCGACCTCGAGGCCGCCGTAGCGGGCCGGCACCCCGCGGGTCCCGAGCAGGGCGATGCGCATGGTTGTCCTCCGACCGTCGTCCTTGTGCACTAACTGAGTGCAGAACTCCGGCCGGCGGATGCGCTTCGGCTCAGTTGACGACGTCGCCCAGGGTGTCCGTGGAGAACCGCTCGACCCAGTCGTCCACCCGGTCGCTCTGCACGGCCTCCCACAGCCGCCGGTCGGCCTCCGGGTCGAGCAGCACGACGGACTGCGTGCCGTCGGGGCTGCGGCCGGTCCCCTGGACGGGGATGGTGAAGAAGACCATGTCCTTGGGCGACATGCCCCTCATCTCGCCCGCGAGCTCCTGGATCTTGTCCATCGTGAAGCCGTCGTCGGTGGACACGGCGGCGGCGAGGGCGTCCATCGGCCCGGAGTCGTTGAGGTTGTCGAGCATGCCGCGCTCGAGGATCGCCCGGGCGATCGCCCGGGTCCAGTTCTGCTGCCGCTTGACCCGGTCGAAGTCGCCGCCGGGCAGGTCGTGGCGCTGGCGGACGTACTTCAGGGCCGTCTCGCCGTCCATGTGCTGCAGGCCGGACTGGAACTGGGTCTTCTTCCAGCCGGTCGCGCGCGGGATCTGGATGTCGACGCCGCCGAGGGCGTCGGTGATCTCGACGAACCCGGTGAAGTCGACGAGGACGAAGTGGTCGACGCGCACGTTCGTCAGCTGCTCGATCGTCCGGATCATGAGGCTCGGGCCGCCGAAGGAGAAGGCCGCGTTGACCTTGTTCTGCCCGTGGCCGGGAATGTCGACCCACGAGTCGCGCGGGATCGACATGACGAACGCGTGCCGGCGGTCGGCCGGGATGTGCAGCAGCATGATCGCGTCGGTGCGCTGGGAGCCCGCGACCCACTGCGTCGGGTCGCCCGCCGAGATCCGGGAGTCGGACCCGACGAGCAGGATGTTCACCGCGTCGATCGTCGGACCGACGGCGGGTCGTTCGACGGCGGGGATGTCGGCGAAGGGGTCGCCGAAGCGCTCGATCTTGTCGTCGAGCCCGCTCGTGAAGCGGTCGACCCACAGCGTGGCCCCGAGGAAGCCGCCGCCGACGAGCAGGGCGAGCACCGTGAGGAGGACGACGGCGAGGCGGGTGCGGCTGCGCGGGGGCGCCGGGTCCGGCTCGTAGAGGACGGAGCCGTCGGCGTCGCGGTACCCGCTGTCCCCGTCGTCCGAGTGCACCCGGCCGAGGATCGTGTCGAGGAACTCTCCCTGCTCCTGCCCCGTCGGCCGCACAGGCCCCACCGCCATCGTGCTCCCTCGTCCAGTCCGGCAGCCCCCTGGCCGGCGCGGGCAGGCGCGCCCGACCGCATCACGGTAAGTGACGCGGGAGCCGTCTGTGAACCGAAGATCTCGGATGGCCCCGTCCGGGCGGGCGGCCTGCCCGGCTTCGCGCGCTTCGCCCCCTCAGCGGCGACGGCCCCGGCGGGCCCGCAGGTAGTCGTCGACGACGTAGGCGCCGAGCCGCTCGGGCGACGGGGTGAAGACCCGACCGCCGTTGCGCTGCGCCACGGCGTCGACGAAACGCCGCAGGCCGTCGTCGTCGCCGAGCATGAAGACGTTGACCTGGGCGCCGTAGCGGGTCAGCGCGTCGACCTCGGTGACCGTCGCGCGGATCGTCTCGCGGGTCGGCGGCCAGTCGAAGACGGCGTGCGTGCCGTCCACGAGGTGTGCCGTCGGCTCACCGTCCGTGACCACGAGGACGACCGGCTCGGCGTCGGGATGGCGCCGCAGGTGCCGTCCGGCGATCGACAGGGCGTGCTGGAGGTTCGTGCCCTGGACGTAGTCCGGCTCGACCGCGGCGAGCTCCTCGACGCTCAGCCGCGAGGCGTACCGTCCGAAGCCGACGATCTGGAGGTGGTCCTGCCGGAACTGCGTCGCGACGAGGTGGGCCAGTGCGAGCGCCGTCTGCTTCATCGGGCCCCAGCGGCCCTGCGAGATCATCGAGTACGACAGGTCGACGCACAGGGCGACGGCCGCGCTCGAGCGTCGTTCGGTCTCGACCACCTCGAAGTCCTCGACGGCCAGCGCGACCCGGCGGCCGCCGGACGGCGCCGCGACGCTGCGCCGCACCGCGTTGGAGACGGTGCGGACGACGTCGAGGGGCTGCTCGTCGCCGAACTGCCAGGCGCGCGAGGAGCCCGTGAGCTCGCCCGCCGCGCCGGCGTCACGCTCGTCGTGGTCGCCCCGGCCCCCGCGCTGCAGGTCCGCGAACACCTGGCGCAGCGCCGTCTGCCCGAGGCGGCGCAGCGCCTTGGGGGACAGCTCGAGCCCGTCGTCGCCGCGCACGAGCCAGCCCTGGCGCTCGAGCTCGCGCTCGAGCTCCTGCAGGGCGCGGACGTCCTGGGCGGCCTGGCCGCCGAGGGCCCGCTCGACGGTCTCGACGTCGATGTCGTCGAGCGTCGAGCCCGGGGACTCCTGCCCGAGCGCGTCGAGCACGTCGTCGAGCTCGGCGATCTCCTGGAGGGCGTCGGCCGCCTCGCCGTAGCCGAGCGGGGTGTCCCCGCGCATCCGCTCGCCGCGCTGCCAGCCGAGGTCCGGCCGAAGCGCGCGCAGGCTGTCCGACAGCGCGGCCATCTGGGCGGCGAGGTCGGGGTCGCCGAGGGCGGCCCCCATGAGCTGCTGGAGCTCCTCGCGCTGGGCGCTGCTCAGGCTGTTCATGAGCCGCTGCCCGGCGGCGGCCCGGCGGGCGAGGGCGTCGACGAGCACGTCGACGTCCACCGGGTTATCCGGGAACAGGTCGCCGTGCTTGTACATGAACTGCTCGAAGGCCTCGGTGGTGTCCTCACCCCGGGCGTGCTGCGCGAGAAGGCCGTTGAGGTCGGAGAGCATGTCCTTGAGCGCGGCGTTGGCGGCCTGCTGCGCCTGCGGGTCCGCCCCCGGCTGCATCCCGGCGAGCGCGTCCCGCAGGCCGCGGAACTGCTGGTCGAGCACGTCGCTGCGCAGCTCGTCGAGGATCTCGCGGTACAGCTGCTCGGCCTGCGGGCTCGTCCAGTCGTAGTCGGTGAGCTCGCGCACCGCGGCCGCCGTCGAGCGGGGCAGGGCGTCGAGGCGGGCCTGCTTGAAGTCCGCGTCGTCCTCCGCGCTGAACTCGAGCGCCTGGCGCTCGGCGGCGAGCGCCTGGTCGAGCTTCTGGGCGGCCCGGGTCAGGGCGCCGTCGAGCCGCCCGCGGCGGGCGGCCTCGCGGCGCATCCGGGCGGCGCGGTCGCGCAGCGCGTCGAGGCCCGCACGGCGCTGGTCGCCGTCCGGCAGGCCGCGGCGCAGCAGGTCGCGCAGCGCGTCCCGCAGGCTGCCGCCGGAGAGCACCTCCTCTCCGAGCGCGTCGAGCGCCGACCGCACGTCGTACGGCGCGGCGAGCGGGTCGGCCCCGCCGCGCCAGGCCCCGTAGCGGTACCGACGGCCATGGCCCCGTGAGCCGCCGCGCCCGCCGGAGCTCATGACGCGTCGCCGCCGTAGACGGTGCGGCCGGCCTCGTCGACGTCCTTGGCCAGACGCCGGGTGAGGTGCAGGCCCTCGAGGACGAACTCGACGGCTGAGGCCACCTGCGCGGGGCGGGGCACGTCCTCGTGGCCGAGCCGGGTGAGGACGGCGCCGAGGCCCTCGACCAGGCCGACCTGGTCGAGGAGCTCCCCGGACGGCACGGCGTCCCCGGCGGCGACGCCGTGCCCGGACGCCGCGAGGTCGACGAAGCCGTGCAGGTCGAGGCCGCCGAGCCGGGCGCGCCAGGTCTCCGCGACGGCGCGGCGCAGGAGGTGGTCGAGCACCTCGACCTCGCGGCCCTCGCCGTCCGCCTCGAACTCGACCTTGCCGCGCAGCGTCGCGGTGACGACCTCGGTGTCCCCGACGCGGGCGACGGCGTCGTCCTCGCCGAGGATCGCCGCGCGGCGCAGGGCGGCCGCGGCGACCGTCTCGGCGGCGGCGATGGCGAACCGGGCGGAGACGCCGGACCGCCCGTCGACCGCCGGGCTGTCCCGGACGGCACGGGTGAAGCGGGCGACGACCTCGAGGAGGTGGTCCGGCACCTCGGCGGCGAGCACCGCCTCCTGCCGGACGAGGTCGACCTCGAGCTCGACGTCGAGCGGGTAGTGGGTGCGGATCTCGGCGCCGAAGCGGTCCTTGAGGGGGGTGATGATCCGCCCGCGGTTGGTGTAGTCCTCGGGGTTGGCGCTCGCGACGAGCAGCAGGTCCAGCGGCAGCCGGAGCTGGTAGCCGCGCACCTGGACGTCGCGCTCCTCGAGCACGTTGAGCAGCGCCACCTGGATCCGCTCGGCGAGGTCGGGCAGCTCGTTGACGGCGAAGACGCCGCGGTGGGTGCGCGGCACGAGCCCGAAGTGGATCGTCTCCGGGTCGCCGAGCGTGCGGCCCTCGGCGACCTTGACGGGGTCGACGTCGCCGATGAGGTCGCCGACGCTCGTGTCCGGCGTGGCGAGCTTCTCGCCGTACCGGTCGCTGCGGTGCACCCACGCGACGGGCAACGCGTCACCGAGCTCGGCGA
>JBQGCR010000323.1:0-5135 GCA_052038585.1 Kineosporiaceae bacterium | reverse complement strand
GCCTCGTGGGTGACGAGGATGCCCGCGGCGCCCGCGTCCACCCGGGCGCGCAGCACCCGCATGACCGCCTCGCCGGTCGTCGAGTCCAGGGCGCCGGTCGGCTCGTCGGCGAGGACGATCTTGCGCGGGCCGACGAGCGCGCGGGCGATGGCGACGCGCTGCTGCTGGCCGCCGGACATCTCGTCGGGGAAGCGCTCGGCGAGGTCGCGGACGCCGACCTCGGACAGCGCCGCCCACGCCTCCCGCTTGGCCTGCCGGCTCGGGACGCCGTCGAGCTCGCGGGGGAGCATGACGTTCTCCACGGCGGTCAGGGCCGGCACGAGGTTGAGCTCCTGGAAGACGTACCCGACGCTGCGCCGGCGCAGGGCGGCGCGCGACTTCTGCGACAGCGCGCCGAGCGAGACGCCCTCGATGACGACGTCGCCCTCGGTCGGGGTGTCGAGCCCGCCCGCCAGGTGGAGCAGGGTCGACTTGCCCGAGCCCGAGGGGCCCATGACGGCGACGAGCTCGCCCTCGGTGAGGTCGAGGTCGATCCCGGCGAGCGCCCGCACCTGGACGGCGCCCACCCCGTGCACCCGTGTGAGCCCGCGCAGGGAGAGGACGACGGGCCGGGCGGACGACGGCCGGGCGGCCGGGTCCGACGTCGTCGCCGTCACCGCGAGACCTCCTGCGGCGCAGCCGAACCCGCGTCGGCGGACGGCGGTGCCGGCGGCGGGTCGTCGGGCAGCTCGCCGAGCCGGGCGAGGCGCTGCTCGATGTGGTCGAGCCAGCGCACCTCGGCCTCGGCGGCGAAGACGAGGCTGTCGAGGACGAGCAGCCACGCGACGTCGTCGCGCGACGGCGGCTCGGGGACGAGCTGCTTGAGCCGGGTGTAGGACAGCAGCGACCGCACGCTCTCGCCGCGCTGCTTCTGGACGATCTCCCGGACGTCGACGCCCGGCGCCGTCACGGCGAGCGCGAGCTTGATCGCCAGCTCGTCGCGGCTCGGCTCGCCACGCCGCACCGGCGCGAGCCACCACGCGTCGACCGTCGCGCGGCCGGCGTCGGTGAGCGCGTAGACGACCGTGCCGTCCTCCTGCCGGCCGACCTCGCCGACGAGGCCGTCGCGCTGGAGCCGGGCGAGGGTCTGGTACACCTGCCCGATGTTGAGCGGCCACGTGCCGCCCGTGCGCCGCTCGAACTCCGAGCGCAGCTGCGAGCCGTAGGCCGGCCGCTCGGCGAGGAGGGCGAGCAGCCCCTGGCGGATCGACATGGCGACGCTCCCGTCGGTGGATACCGGGTATGACGGCGCGACGCTATACCTGGTATCCGGCCACGGTCAACACCTCACCAGCCCGCGAGCAGCACCTTCCCGACGTGCCCGGACGCCTCGAGCACCTCGTGCGCCCGCTGCGCCTGCGCGAACGGCAGCACGGTGTCGACGACGGGACGCACCCGGCCGGCCGCGACGAGCGGCCACACGTGCTCGCGGACGGCGGCGACGACGTGCGCCTTCTCCGCGGCGGACCGCGCCCGCAGGCTCGTCGCGTGGACGGCGGCCCGCTTGGCGAGCAGCGCCCCGAGGTCGAGCTCGGCCTTCCGGCCGCCCTGGAGCCCGATGACGACGAGCCGCCCGCCGGCGGCGAGCACGTCGACGTTGCGGGCGAGGTACTTCGCGCCCATGTTGTCGAGGACGACGTCGGCGCCGCGGCCCTCCGTGGCCGCGCGCACCCGCTCGACGAAGTCCTCCTCGCGGTAGTTCACGAGGACCTCCGCCCCGAGCTCGCGGCAGCGCTCGAGCTTGGCCGCGGAGCCCGCCGTGACGGCGACCCGGACCCCGAGGGCGCTCGCCACCTGGGTGGCCATCGTCCCGATCCCGCTCGACCCGCCGTGGACGAGCAGCGTCTCGCCCGCGCGCAGCCCGGCGACGAGGACGAGGTTGCTCCACACCGTGCACGCCACCTCGGGCAGCGCGGCGGCGGTGACGACGTCGACCCCGTCCGGCACCGGCAGCAGCTGGCCCGCCGGGACGGCGACCCGCTCGGCGTAGCCGCCGCCGGACAGCAGGGCGCACGCCTCGTCCCCGACCGACCAGCCCTCGACGCCCTCGCCGACGGCGACGACGGTCCCGCTGCACTCCAGGCCCGGCCACGCGGGTGCGCCCGGGGGCGGCGGGTAGTGGCCCATCCGCTGCATGACGTCGGCGCGGTTGACCCCCGCCGCGGCGACGTCGAGAAGCACCTCCCCGGCCGCGGGGACCGGCTCGGGGACCTCGGTGACGGCGAGCTGCTCGGGCCCGCCCGGGCTCGTGACGACGACGGCCTTCATGGTCGCCGACCCTACGTCGGCCTCACGACAGCCGCCGTGCCGCCTCGTCGACGTCGGCCGGCTCGTCGACGTCCAGGGCCTCGGCGTCGGCGAGCGCGACCGCGACCGCGTCGAGCGCCCCGACGACGGAGCGCAGCGAGGCGCCGGCCGGGTCCGGGGGCAGCACGGCGCGCAGGTCCGGGACCCGCAGCGCGCTGACGAGCCACTGCCGCCGCCCGTCCGCGTCGGTGCCCACGGCGGCGGCCCGTCCGGCGACGGCGGCGAGCAGCCGGGGCACCGCCGTCGTCGCGAACGGCGCGTCGGCGGCGAGGAGGACGACGACGTCGACGCCGTCGTCGCCGGGCCCTTCGAGCGCCGCGAGACCGGCCGCGAGCGCGGCGACCGGACCGCCGTGCACGGGTTCCTCGCGGGTCCACCGGACGGGCCGCGCCGTCGGGCGCGCCGGGCCGACGACGACGACCGGCAGCCCCTCGGGGAGCCCGGCGAGGACGTGGTCGAGCAGCGGCCGGCCGGCGAGCAGGGCCCGGGTCTTGTCCGCCCCGAAGCGCTGCGCCCGACCACCCGCGATGACCACCGCGGCCGCACGGTCGCCCGTGCGGCCGATTGCGGACCCCCGGTCCGGTGACGCGTTCGGCACGGACCCATCGTGCCTCCTGCACCGGCCGGGTGAGCCGCCCGCGCCGGGGTGAAGACCGGGGGCCTCGCGTCGAAGAACAGATCACGCAAGTGCGGGCGGCGATCGATCGGAAGGTCCTCATGCTGCGCAACCGTGGTGTCCGGTCGAAGGTGCTCGCCGTCGTCGCGCTGCCCGTCGTCGTCCTGACGCTCGCGGCCGGCGTGATCTCGGCCGACGCCCTCGCCGTCGCCCGGGCGGCGACCCGCACCGGGGCCCTCGCGTCCTCCGGGCCGCAGTTCACCGTCGTCCTGACCGCGCTGCAGGCCGAGCGCGCGCTGACCGCCGGCCGGCTCGCCGACGCGTCGCCGTCCGCGGCGGGTGACGCCGACCTCGCCCGCGCGCGGCACGCCACCGACGTCGCCGTCGCCGACCTCAGCGCGGCGCTCGCCGAGGGGGACGTCGCGAACCTCTCCCGCGAGGCGGACGGCGCCGTGCTCGCCGTCGCCCGGGCCCACGCCCGGCTCCGCGAGGTCCGCGCCGGCGTCGACTCGGGCACCCGCCCGGACGCGGTCGCGGCGTACGACGGCGTCGTCGCCGCGGACGTCCTCCTGCCCGCCCGGATCGCCGACGGCCTCGCCGACCGCACGCAGGCCCGGCGCCTGCAGGCGTACTCCGACGTCGTCGCCGCGGCCGAGGCGACCGCCCGCCAGGGCCTGCTCTCCGCCGACCCGGTCGCGCTCGCCGTCGCGCGCGCCGCCGAGGACGCCGCGGTGCAGGAGTTCCGGCGCCTGGCGACCGTCGAGGAGGTGCGGCTGCTCGACCGGACGGTGCCGGCCGCGACCCCGCTCGCGCAGCGCACCGCCCGCTACGCCTCGCTCTCGCGCGTCGTCTCCGGGCACACCGCGGCGGCCGCGCAGGCCTCCGTGCGGCAGGCCCAGGTGCGCGCCGCAGGCGTCGTCCTCGTCGCCGTCCTCCTCGTCGGGCTGTCCCTGCTCGTCGCGCTGGCCGCGGCGCGCCGGGTCGTCCGGCCGCTGCGCGAGCTCACCGACGCCGCGGTGCGGCTCGGCGACGAGCTGCCCGACGTCGTGAGCCGGGTCGCCGCGGCGCAGGACCGCTCGGGCGTGCGGGCCCCGCACGTGCCGGTCGAGGGCACCGACGAGATCGGCCGGCTCGCCCAGGCCCTGCGGGACGCGACGGGCACGGCGCTCGACCTCGCCGCCGAGCAGGCCGCGCTGCGGGCGTCGGTCGCGCAGATGTTCGTCGGCGTCGCCCGGCGCAACCAGGTGCTCCTGTCCCGCCAGCTCGCCTTCATCGACAGCCTCGAGCGGACGGAGGAGGACCCGGACAGCCTCGCCGACCTCTTCCGGCTCGACCACCTCGCGACCCGCATGCGCCGCAACGCCGAGAGCCTGCTCGTGCTCGCCGGGGCCGAGGGCGGACGCCGGCTGCGCCGGCCGATGCCGCTGTCCGACGTCGTCCGCACGGCGACGAGCGAGGTCGAGCACTACGACCGCGTGCACCTCGACCTCGAGGTCGACCCGCCGCTCGTCGCCCACGTCGCGCTCTCCGTCGCCCACCTGCTCGCCGAGCTCGTCGAGAACGCCACGGCGTTCAGCGACCCGGGGACGACGGTGGACGTCCGCGCCGAGGCCGTCCCGGACGGGGTGCGCGTCAGCGTGGTCGACCGCGGGATCGGGATGTCGGCCGCCGAGCTCGCCGACGCCGAGAGCCGGCTCGCCGCGCAGGGCGAGGCGGAGGCGCTGCGCGCCCAGCGCCTCGGGTTCTTCGTCGTCGGGCGGCTCGCCCGCCGGCTCGACGCGCGGGTCCGCCTGCAGCCCGGCCCGTTCGGCCGCGGGCTCGAGGCGGTCATCGACCTGCCCGTCTCCCTCTTCGTCCCCGGCGCCGTCGTCGCGGTCCCCGGTGACGTCCCGCAGCCGGTCGTCGTGCTGCCCGCACCCGCTGCGGCGCAGCCGGAACCGCCCGTCCGGGCGCTGCCCGAGCCGGCCGGTCCGCGGCCCTCGGCGCCGGACGGGACGACGGCGAGCGGCCTGCCGCGGCGGCGGGGCGCGCTGCCGCGCCGGGGCGAGCGCCGGCGTGCCCTGCACCGCAAGGGCGACGAGCCGGTGCCGATCCCCGCCCCGGTCCCTGCCCCGGTGACGACGGTGGTCCTGGCCGACGAGCCGGCCGCCGCCACGGAGGATCCGGTCGAGCC
>JBQGCR010000322.1:0-3284 GCA_052038585.1 Kineosporiaceae bacterium | reverse complement strand
GCGAGCCCGGCGAGCGCCGCGAGAGCGGCGGGGCTCCACCAGCGCAGGCGCACCGTCGTCGTCGTCCGCCGTGCTCCCGAGCCGATCCGGGCGTACCCGGCCCGTCCGCGCAGCGCGGCCTCCCCGCCGAGGACGGTGAGGGCGAGGACGACGAGGACGCACGCGAGCAGCGCGGCGGACACCCCGGCGAAGGCGGCGTCGTACTGCTCGAGGATCGCGACGGTGAACGTCGGGAAGCGGACGAGCTCGAGGGCGCCGTACTCGGCGAGCAGGTGGAGGGTGACGAGGAGCAGGCCGCCGAGCGCCGCCGGGCGCAGCTGCGGGAGCGTGACGCGGGTGAAGACGGCGGCCGGGCGCAGGCCGAGGGAGCGGGCCGACTCCTCGAGGGCGGGGTCGAGGCCGCGCAGCGCCGCCGCGACGGGCAGCACGACGAAGGGGAAGTACGACAGCGTCGTCACGAGGGCGGCGCCGGCGAGCCCGGACGTCGCCGGGCGCAGGGAGACCCAGGCGTAGCCGTTGACGAAGGCCGGCACGGCGAGCGGCGCGATGAGCAGCGCGCGCCACAGCGGGCGCAGCGGCAGGTCGGTGCGCTCGACGAGCCACGCGGCGGCGACGCCGAGGACGAGGCAGCCCGCGCCGCTGACGACGAGCAGCCCGACGGTGTTGCGGAGCAGCTCGAAGACCCGCGGCCGCAGGAGGAAGTCCACCGACGCGGACACCTCGCCGGTGACCGCCTGGGCCACGACGACGAGGACGGGCAGGAGCACCAGGCCCGCAGCGGCGACGGCCGCGGCCACGATCCCTGCGGGGACGTGGTCGCGGCCGGTCGTCGTCGTGCGGGCGAGCAGGCTCATGGACTACAGGATGCCCGCATCCGTCATGAGCTCGACGACCTTCGGGCCGTTCAGGGTCGCCGGGTCGATCTTCGGGGAGTCCAGGGTGTCGAGCGCCGGCAGCGCCGCCGGGGCCGCGACGCCGGAGGCGACCGGGTACTCCATGGCGTCGCTGTCCGCGAGCACCTTCTGGCCCTCGGGCCCGGTGACGAACGCGAGGAACGCCTGGGCGTCCGCGGCGTGCTCGCTCGACTTGAGGACGCCGCCGCCGGAGATGCTGACGAACGCGCCGGGGTCCTGGGCCTTGAAGTACTTGAGCTCGGTGTTCGCCGTGCTCTCCTTGGTGTTCGCCTGGTCCCGGTACCAGTAGTAGTGGTAGATCACGCCCATCGGGACCTCGCCGGCGTTGACCGCCTTCATCGTCGCGATGTTGTTCTGGTAGATCGTCGCGTCGCTCTTGAGGGCCTTCAGCCACGCCGACGTCTTCGCCTCGCCCTGGGTGGCGAGCATGCCGGAGACGATGGCCTGGAAGTCGGCGCCGGTCGCGCCCGCACCCCACATGCCCTTGTACCTCGGGTCGGCGAGGTCCATGAGGGACGCCGGCAGGTCCGCCTCGTCGATCTTCGACGGGTTCCAGACGAGGACGGTCGAGCGGGCGGCGATGCCGACCCACTGGCCGTTCGACGGCCGGTACTGCTCGGGCACCTGCGCCACCGTCGCGGCGTCGACGGGCGCGAAGAGGTTCGCGTTCTGCACGAGCGTCATGGCGGGGGAGTTCTCGGTGAGGAAGACGTCGGCCGGGGACGCGTCGCCCTCGGTGACGATCTGGTTGCCCATCGAGGAGTCCTTGCCGTAGCGGACCTGCACCTGCGTGCCGGTCTTCTCCGTGAAGGCCTCCACCCAGGCCTCGGTGAGGTTCTCGTGCTGGCTGCTGTAGACGGTGAGCTTGCTCGGGTCGAGCGTCTCGCTCGCCTCGGCGCCCGCGCCGTCCGAGCCGCCCGAACCGCAGGCCGCGAGCGTCAGGGCCACGACGGCGGCCAGGGCGGGCAGGGTGCGACGCTTCACTGCGCGAACTCCTCGTGTCGACGTGTTAGGCGAGCCTTACCTTACAGCGCGGAAGGTGTGCTCCGGGTCGACCGTTCCGTGGTGCGGATCACGGTCCCGCCGTCCGCGGGCGGGTGGTGTCGTGCCTGCCGGCTCAAGGCGGCACGCCGTGGCCCCGATCCATGACGTGGGCCGCCTCCTGCGCGGCCGTCCGCCTGCCGGCCCTGCGAGGAACCCGTCATGTCCCTGTCCGACCGCCCCGACCGGGACGGTGCCGACCGGCGCATGCACGAGGCGCTCGACGCCTCGTTCGACGGGTTCGCGCTCTACACCGCGCTGCGCGACGCCGGTTCGGGCGAGGTCGTCGGGCTGCGGCTCGACTACATCAACAAGGCCGGGACGGCGGACTTCGGCGTCCCCGCCTCGGCGCTCGTCGGGCGCGATCTCGTCGACTTCTTCCCCGGCGGCGCGACGAACGGGCTGCGCGAGGCGCTGCTCGAGGCGCTGGAGACCGGGTCGGTCGCCCGGCGACGGTTCTCCGACGGCGGGCCGGACGGGCACGGCGTCGTCGACAGCGTCCAGGTGCGCCTCGACCCGGACACCGTCCTGTCGACGTGGCGCGACGTCACGGACCTCCTGCGCGGGGAGGCCCTGCTCGCGGCGGCGTACGAGGAGACGGCGGCGGTCCGGGCGACGCTGCACACCGCGCTCGAGGCGTCCGCGGACGGCTTCGTCGTCCTCGACGTCGTCCCTGTGCCGGCCGGACCGGCCGCCCCGATGCTGCTCGTCGTCCACGCGAACGCCGCGTCCGCGGCGTGGTCCGACGTCGCGGCGGACGACGCCGGCGGCCTGCCCGCCGAGCGGCTCGTCGGACGGCTGCTCGACAGCGGGCTGCGCGGGCTCGTCGTCGAGAGCCTCGACCGCGGACGCGCCGCCAGCGGCCGGCTGCACCTCGTCGACTCCGACGGCCTGTGGGACGCGTCGGTCGACGCGACGTCCGCGCCGGTCGGCGGGGCGCGCGTCGTCATCACGTGGCGCGACGCGACGTCCGACGAGCGCACCCGCCGGGCCCTGGAGGAGCTGCGCCGCGAGGCCGAGCACGCGGCGACGCACGACGGGCTCACCGGCCTGCCGAATCGGGTGCTCCTGCGGCGGAGGCTGCGGCGGGCGCTCGACGAGTGCCGGCCCGGCGACCGTGTCGCCGTCGTCTTCTGCGACCTCGACGGCTTCAAGCAGATCAACGACTCCCACGGGCACGCCTCGGGTGACGCCGTGCTCCGGGCGACCGCGCAGCGGCTCGAGCGGGCGGCGCGGCGGCAGGACACGGCGGCCCGGCTCGCCGGCGACGAGTTCGTCCTCGTCCTCACCGGGCTCGCGCCCGACTGGGACGGCCGGGCCTTCCTCGAG
>JBQGCR010000321.1:0-1624 GCA_052038585.1 Kineosporiaceae bacterium | reverse complement strand
GCCAAAGCCTGGTCAGAATGTCAGATTGCGAGTCTTCGTT
Organism: Kineosporiaceae bacterium; assembly: GCA_052038585.1. Classification (GTDB taxonomy): domain Bacteria; phylum Actinomycetota; class Actinomycetes; order Actinomycetales; family Kineosporiaceae; genus JBQGCR01. The sequence goes on along the minus strand of JBQGCR010000321.1, from coordinate 1,584 downwards.
AGCACTCGCGCCTCTTAGTCGAGGATTTGCCTCGTCAAAGCGCAGCGCTAATGGATCCACATGGATGACTTCGTGTGCCGCCCCAGATCTGGCGGGGTCCTTGGGGGGTCTACCATCGTCAGCATGAATATGATCGGGCTGCTGCTCGCTCACTTTTCCTCCACTAGGCAAGTTGCCTTGCGCCAAGCACGCCAGCAGCATGCGCCCCTTAAGGCAACACGGCCCAGGCCAGGCTGGCAGTAGTCGTAGCCTACGGGGCCTAGGCACCCATTCCCGGTGGGGGGAGCAAGATCGGCCTAGTGCCTAAGTTGATGCGCTCGGCTCGGAGCGCGCGAGATGGCAGCCCAATCGTTCCTCCGTCGGTCGGCGGGGCTGTCAACTACGCCGCGAGGTGGACGACGCGGGACGACCCGCCCGCCTAGCGTCGTGACCATCGACGACGAGGGAGGCGAGGGCGACGTGCTCGAGCTCGACGGGATCACCCGTTCCTACGGGGACACCCGGGCGGTGGACGAGGTGACCTTCACCGTCCGGCCCGGCCGGCTCACCGGGTTCATCGGGGCCAACGGCGCGGGGAAGACGACGACGATGCGGATCGTCCTCGGCGTCCTCGGCGCGGACTCCGGGACGGTGTCCTGGCACGGCCGGCCGGTGACGGCGGCCGACCGGCACACCTTCGGGTACATGCCGGAGGAGCGCGGGCTCTACCCGAAGATGCCTGTGGCGGAACAGGTCACGTACTTCGGCCGGCTCCACGGCCTCGACACCGCGACCGCGCGCAGCCGCACCGCCGAGCTGCTCGAGACCCTGGACCTCGCCGAGCGCGCGAAGGACCGGCTCGAGACGCTCTCGCTGGGCAACCAGCAGCGCGCCCAGGTGGCCGCCGCCCTGGTCCACGACCCGGCACTGCTCGTCCTCGACGAGCCGTTCAGCGGGCTCGACCCCGTGGCCGTCGACGCGATGGCCGGGCTGCTGCGCCGCCGCGCCGCCGCCGGCGTGCCCGTGCTCTTCTCCAGCCACCAGCTCGACCTCGTCGAGCGGCTGTGCGACGACGTCGTCATCCTCGACGCCGGCCGCGTCGTCGCCTCCGGGCGCTCGCAGGACCTGCGCGAGGAGCGCGCCGGCGCGCGCTACCGGATCCGCGTCGGCGTGGACGCCGGGTGGCTGCGGGACGTGCCGGAGGTGCAGGTGGTCGACGTCGACGGACCCGTCGCCGTCGTCGACCTCCCCTCGGTCGAGCACGACCAGAAGCTGCTCCAGCGGGCCCTCGACCGCGGCCCCGTCCACGAGCTCACCCGCGTCGTGCCGACGCTCGCGCAGATCTACCGGGAGGCCGTCCGATGAGCACCCTGTCCTTCCCCGCCGCCGTCCGGCTCGTCGCCGAGCGGGAGGTCTCGACCCGCGTGCGGGACAAGGCCTTCCTCATCTCGACGGCCTTCCTCCTCGTCATCGCCGCGGCGACCGTCGCGGTCCCCCTGCTCGTGGAGCGGCTCGGCGGGCGCGACACCTACACGGTGGCCGCCGTCGGCCAGCCCGCCCTCGAGACCGCCCGTGCGGCCCCGGCGCGCGGGGGCGCCGCCCCCC
>JBQGCR010000320.1:0-2456 GCA_052038585.1 Kineosporiaceae bacterium | reverse complement strand
GCCTCGTCGGTCCACACACCGGCGGGCAGTCGCACGGAGGCGGGGCCGTCGGTCGTCGGGGTGAACACCAGCTGGTGCCTGCGACCGCTGCCCGACACCGACGTCACGGTGCCGTTGGTGGTCGTGAAGTCGCCGGCCGTGATCGTGGCCGGATCACTGAGCTGGAGCGCCAGCGCGATCGGCGCGTTGACCAGCGTCGGACCGGTGTAGGCCAGGTCGGACGTGGCGGTGATGTCATAGGTCCGCGAGAGGACGGCGCTGCCCACGTTGGCGTTGCCCGCGGCGTCGAACACCGTGGCCGCCGAGAGGCTGGTGCTGAAGGGCCCCTCGGTGCCTGGAGTCAAGGTCAGGCGATAGCTCGCACCGCCACCCGTGAGCTGGCTCGGCGTGGCGTTGGCGCTCACGAAGTCGCTCAGCGTGAGGCCGCTGACCGACTCGGAGAAGAGCACGTCGACCGTGATCGGGGCGTTGGTCACCGAGGTCGGGGCGTTCGGTCGCAGGCCGACCGAGCCCGCCGCCTGGAGGCCGGCCGTCGCGTCGGTGACCGAGGCCTGCCACGTGGTCGGCTCGACGCGGGCGGCGTCCCAGATCCGGGCGCGCACCGTCGTCGGGCCGACGCCGACCGCCTCGGCGCGCAGCGCGAGCTGCGTGCCGGGCGCGAAGAGCACGGCGGGGACGACGACCTCCGGTCCGAGCGCCGTCACGACGTTCGTCGCCGTCGTCCGGACCAGGCGCAGGCCGACCCGGCCGTCGGAGCGCACGTGCGCGAGCGCGCGGTAGTCGCCCGCGGTGCGGACCGCCCGGGGGACCGCGCCGACGAAGAAGCCGCCGCCGGTCGCCGGCTTGTCGGCGGTGAAGCGGACGAGCGTCGAGGCCGACGTCGTCGTCACCGAGCGGAGCGTCGCCGCGCGGCTCGCCCCGGCGGCGAGCGTCACGAGGCCGTCGGCGCCGTCCGTCGTGAAGGCCGAGGGCAGGGACAGCGTCCACGCGCCGCCGACCGGGGCCGTGCCCCAGCCCGCGCCGGCGGGCCGGTCGAAGGAGTCGCTCGCGAGCGTCGTCACCGGCGGGGTGACGGTGACGGGCCGGGTGAAGGACGCCGTCGCGCCCGAGGCGTCGGTCACGGTGAGCCGGACCTGGTAGGTGCCCGCCGCGGCGTACGTGTGGCTCGCCGAGACGCCGGTCGCCGTCGTCCCGTCGCCGAAGTCCCACGCCCAGGCGGTGACGGGCCCGTCGGCGTCGGTCGACCGTGCGCCGTCGACGGCGAGGGTCAGGCCGGTCGGCCGCACGGTCATGGCCGGGTAGGGCGCGCGGGGGACCGTGCCGTCCCCGGTGAGCGTGAAGGCGTCCGTGAACGTCGAGCCGGGGACGCCGACGAAGCGCGCCGCGAGCGCGGTGTCGGTGACGTCGAGGTCGAGCGCGCCGAACGGTCCGGTCGCCGGGTCGCCCGCCGTCGCGGCGAAGTACCGGGCCTCGGGGTCGGCGGGGTCGACGGCGCGCCCCGGCACGCCACCGGTGCCGACCGTGGCGAACACCGTGCCCGCGCCCGCGGTGAACGCGCTGTCGGAGTCGGCGACGCAGCCGGGGTCGAAGGCGTTGACGACGAGGGCCGGGCACGCCGCCCCCGCGCGCAGCTGGTGGGTGCGCATGTAGCCGTGCTCGTGCCCGTGGAGGACGAGGTCGACCCGCTTGTCGAGGACGAGCTGGTAGAAGCCGCGGGCCGCGGGCGCGGGGCAGGCGTACTCGCCGACCGACAGGCAGGGGACGTGCGTCGTGACGACGACCCACCGGGCGCCGGCCGCGCGGCCGCCGTCGATCGCGTCGGACAGCCACTGCCAGTGGGCGTCCCCGGGCGCGTAGAGCCACTTGCCGTCCTCGAACGTCAGCCCGGCGGACACCTGGATGACGCGCACGAGCGGGGAGGTCCGCGGGAAGTCGAGGTAGTACTCCCGGCCGTACGTGCCGACGAGGCCCGGCACCTGGTTGGGCAGGCAGGCCGCGTAGTCGTTGACGTCGCCCTGGCGCAGGTCGTAGCTCTCGTGGTTGCCGGAGACGAGCTCGAACGGGAACGACGGCCCGGTGCGGGCCTTGACGAAGTCGCACCACTCGGTCTCGGTGGCCACGTCGGTGTAGCCGAGGTCGCCGAGCGCGAGGTGGGCGTCGGGGGCGAGGCCCGCGACGACCTCGAGGGCCGCGGCGGTCGTGCCGCGGGCGCCGAAGTCGCCCGAGGCGGTGAGGTGGACGCGGGTGACGGCGTCGGCACCCCCGGCGAGGCCGACGGAGGCGAGCGCCCCGGCGGCCAGGGCGGTGCAGACGGCGGCGGTGACGCGGCGCGGACGGCGCACGGGGGACCTCCTCGGGACCTGCGGCGAGGGGACGTCGCCGCGACGACGGCGCTGCCGCCGGTGCGCCCGAGGATAGGACGGCGTGCGCGGCGGCGAGGGGGGTTCTGCGCGGAC
>JBQGCR010000319.1:0-15613 GCA_052038585.1 Kineosporiaceae bacterium | reverse complement strand
GGGTGCCCCGTCGCCGGCCGGACGGGTTCAGCCCCGGACGAGCTGGGCGATGACGGCCGCCGCGTCCCGGGACAGCGCGGTGCCCGCTGCCCGGTCCCGGACGACCGACGAGTCACCGGCGAGCCGGCCGAACGCCGTGAGCTGGGCCGCCGCCGCGGGGAAACGCCCCGCGTCGATGGCCGTCGCCGCGGCGGCGAGCCGGTTCTCCAGCCTGACCTCACCGGTGGTGGTCAACGCACCGGCCCGGGCGAGACGCTCGGTGAGGGCGGTCAGCTCCTCGACCGACGTCGCGGCGACGAAGGTCACCGTGGTCGTCGCCGTCTGCCCGGCGGCGTCCGTGGCCGTCACCTCGAGCGTGTGCCGACCGAGGCGCAGCCGCCACAGCTCCAGCGGTGCGTCCGCCGCGACGGGCGCGCCGTCGAGCGTCGCGGTGACGGTCTCGACACCGGACGTCGCGTCGGTCGCCGACCACGTGACGTCGCCGGAGTTGCCGACCCGGACGGCGCCGCCCGCGGCCGGCGTGCCGTCGAGGCCCTCGACCTCGACGACGGGCGCCTGCGTGTCGATCTTCACGGTGAGCGAGCCGACCTCGGAGACGTTGCCGCCGTTGTCGGTGGCCCGGTACAGCACCTCGGTCTCGCCCTCGGCGGTGACGGCGACCGGCGAGCTCGCCGGCACCCACGTCGTCCCGCCGTCGGTCGACACCTCGCGCAGGGCCACCGTGCCGTCGTCCGTCGCCGTCACGGCGATCCGCACAGGCTCGGTGTACCAGCCGTTCTCACCCGGCGGCTCGGCCGGGTCGACCGTCGCGGTGACGGTCGGGGCCGTGACGTCGGCGACGCCGTCACCGACGAAGCGGACCCGGTCGAGCACGATGCCACCGGTCGAGGTGACGAACAGCTCGCCCGTGCCCTCCGGCACGCTCAGCAGGTTGACCGGCTTCTCGTTGAACCGCGTGCCGTTGAAGGACACCCGGGCGAACGGCCTGGCGTCCGGGGCGCCCCAGCGCAGCGAGAGCTGGCCCGTGCCCTTGGCCCGCACCTGGACACCGTCGATGCCGGCGAGGTTCACCGGGTCCCAGCCGAGCCAGTCCCCCGCGTCGAGGGAGCCGACGACGCGCCGCCCGCTGGCGGTGTCGTCACCGACGATCTCCACGCCCTGGCTGGAGTCGGCCCACTCGGCCTCCTGCGGCTTGGGGTTGAGGATCAGCTGCTCGGTGGTCGTCGTGGGCGGCAGGCCGTTGGCCCCGGCGTCGGTGTAGGTGATGACGACGACGCCGAAGATGTTCTCGGTCTCGCCGTGCTCGACCGCGTCGGCCGGGGTCGGGATCGCGAACTGGCACCCCGAGCCCTGGCTCAGCGGGTGCGCGTGCTGGTCGTGGCCGAGGCCGAACGTCCAGCGGACGTTGGCGCACACCGTCTCGTCGCCGTCCTCGGGGTCGCTGGTGCGCACCGTGAACGGCACGGCCTGGCCCCAGTCGAAGAAGCCGCCGTCCGGCGGGTCGACGATCTCGACCGTCGGGGCGACGTTGCCGACGCTCACGGGCCGGGTGGTGATGCCGATCCGGCCCTGCGGGTCGGTGACGCGCAGCCGGGTGGTGTAGATGCCCAGCTCCCCGAAGGTGTACGTCGCCGTGGCGCCGGTGGCGTCGAACGTGCCGTCGCCGTCGAAGTCCCACTCGTACGTCAGGTCGCCGCCCTCGGGGTCGGTCGAGCCGCGCCCGTCGAAGGTCACCTCGACCGGTGCCTCGCTGCTGCTGATCGGGTCGGCGGCGATGACGGCCGTCGGGGCCTTGTTCCCCGGGGAGTAGTCGATCCGGTAGAGGCCGGCGTCCGGGTTGGCCCGGAAGAAGCCGTCGCCGTAGTCGAGGACGTAGAGCGAGCCGTCCGGCCCGAACTCGATGTCGATCGGGCTGTCGGTGATCGGCTGCCCGTTGGTCTCGAGCGCCTCGTTGGGCAGGAAGTGCTCGATGTGGGTGACCGGGCCGGCCGGCCAGTCGACGGTGAAGGCGGCGAGGTAGTCCTGGGAGAACTCGGCGAAGAAGGCCTTGCCGTCCCAGTACTGCGGGAACTTCGTCGTCGAGGCGTTGTCGGCGTCGTAGTGGTAGACCGGACCGCCCATCGGACCCTGGCCGCCGGCCGGGCCGAAGTCGGTCAGCTCCGGCCACGGCTGGTCGTCGGCGTCGTCGCCGTAGTACAGGGTCGCCGGGGTCGCCGCGGGGAGCGTGTCCAGGCCGGTGTTCCAGCGCGAGGCGTTGGTCGGGCCCGCCGCGCAGTCGAACCACGGGCCGGGCGTCGCGGTCGCGAAGTCCCACTGGTTGTAGTTGAACTGGTCGCCGGTGCAGTACGGCCAGCCGGCGTTGCCGGCGGTGTCGATCGACGTCGCCTGCCACTCGACGTAGCCCATCGGACCGCGCTGCGGGTCCGCGGCGCCGGCGTCCGGTCCGTAGTCGCCCCAGGAGACGGAGTTCGTCACGGGGTCGACGTCCATCCGGAACGGGTTGCGCAGGCCCATCCAGAAGATCTCGGGACGGGTGCCCTCGGTGCCCTCGGGGAACAGGTTGCCCTCGGGGATCGTGTAGGTGCCGTCCTCCTGCGGGGTGATCCGGATCATCTTGCCGCGCAGGTCGTTCGTGTTGCCGGCGCCCCGGCGCGAGTCGAAGCCGGGGTTGAAGCGGGGTGCGTCGTTGTTCGGCGCGAACCCGTTCGCGCCCGGAGTGCCGGCCGGGGTGTTGTCCCCGGTCGCGAGGTAGAGGTTGCCGTCGGCGTCGAAGTCGACGTCACCCGCGACGTGGCAGCACTGCCCGCGCTGCTGCTCGACCTTGAGGATCACCTGCTCGGTCGACAGGTCCAGCGACTGGGACGCCTCGTCCCACCGGACCCGGGTGAGCTGGTTGTAGCCCTTCCACTGGTCCCAGTAGGACTCGTCGGCCCCGGCCGGCAGCTCGTTCGGCGCCGACCCCGCCGGGGTCTGCTCGGGGTACGGCGCCGTCATGGTCAGCGGCGCGTAGTAGAGGTACACCCAGCCCGAGGTCTCGAAGTCCGGGGCGAGGGTGACCGTCTGGAGCCCGTCCTCGGAGTTGTTGTAGACGGGCACGTTCGCGATGATCCGCACGACGCCGGTCGTCGGGTCGGTCAGGCGCACCTCGCCGTTGCGCGCCGTGGTGAGGACCTTGCCGTCGGGCAGCACGGCCATGTCGATCGGCTCGCCCGTGTCGCGGGTCAGGGTGATCTTCTCGTAGTTCGACCAGTCGAGGGCTTCGGCGCCCCCGGGCTCGTCGGTGTGGTCGCCCGGGTGGGCGAGCGCAGGGGTGGCGAAGGCGGTGCCCACGCCGGTCGCGCAGAGCGCGAGAGCCGCTGCCGCCGCGATGATCCGCGGGGCACGGCCGTGCCGAGTACGATTCACAGGACGTCCTTCTGCAGAGTTGGGCGGAGCCGGTCCCCGAGGGGGTGCAGCCGCTGCAACGGCACGAGCACCTCCTCGGGGACCGGGCGGGACGTCACGTCAGCGACGCAGGGCCGACATGGAGTCGTAGCTGATCTCCGCGAAGTCCAGCGACTGGCTCGGGGCCTCGTCGCCGCCGGGGGCGGTGTCCTGCTCCCACATCGGGTTCGAGCGGCCCGCCGGCGGGACCCGGCGGAAGAAGGCGCCGTAGTCGATGTCGCCGAAGCCGAGGGGCACCATGTCGTAGCCCATCTCGGACTCGGGGTTGAGCTTGCCGTCCTTGACGTGGAAGAGCGGGAACCGGTTGGGCTGCGCCGCGACGACCTCGACGGGGCGGAACACGGACTTGACCGTCGAGCCGTCCTTGGCGGTGTACGTCTTGTACTTCAGCCGCGCGACGTTGGCCCAGAAGATGTCCATCTCGAGGAAGACGTACTTCGGGTCGGTGTACTCGAGGAAGTACTCCAGGCGCCGGATGCCCGAGGAGCGCGTGGGGTTGCGCGACTCGTCCTTGGGTCCGGTGTCGAGCAGGAAGCTGTACGCCTCGTCGTGGTTATGCGTGTAGAGCTTGAGGCCGTGCCGGGCCGCGCGCCGGCCGAGGGCGTTCCAGACCTCCGCCGCCGCGTGCCAGTCCTTGACGTACGGGCTGCGGGTCGGGTCGCCGCCGGTCCCGATGTGCGCCAGGCCGAGGATGTTGGCGATCTCGCAGTCGCGGTCGAACTGCGCGAGGGTCTCGGCGGTGATCTCCGAGGGGACGCTGCCGTGGTTGCCCTCGGCCTCCAGGCCGTACTCGTCGAGCCAGCGGCGCAGGCGGCGCGCGCCGCTGACGCTGTTGAGGTCGGCGCCGCCGGGCGCGTTCTCGTGCTGGCGGAAGCCGGCGAACTCGATCTGCGCGTAGCCGATCCGGGACAGCTCCTTGAGCACCTCCTTGAAGCCCGACGGCAGCGGGGTCGACCGCGGGTCGCGGGCGATCGCGTCCCGGACCGTGTACAGGATGATCCCCCGGCGGGCGGCGGGGATGAGCGCGGTCCGCGCGCTCGAGGTCGTCGGTCCGGTGGCGGCGGCGGCCGAGCCGGCGAGCGGTCCGACCGTGGCCGCGGCCGCGGTGAGGCCCGTGGTGGCGGCGAAGAACTGCCGCCGGTTCAGGCCGAGCCTGCGGGCGAGGGCCGGGACCTGGGCGTCGTCGTGCGTCATTGCTCTCCTCGGGGTGAGCGGTGGTGAGGACGGTCAGTGGGCCGGGGCGGCGACCGGCGCGTGGGCACCGGCGACGGGGGTCCAGCCGGACCCCGCGGCGGCGCTGCGCTCGACGGCGTCGAGCACCTGCTGGACGCCCAGGCCGTCGGCGAACGACGGGCTCGGGTCGCGCCCCTCGGCGAGGGCGGCGAGGAAGTCCGCCGCCTGGTGGGTGAAGCCGTGCTCGTAGCCGAGCCCGTGGCCGGGCGGCCACCAGGCGGCCACGTACGGGTGCTGCGGCTCGGTGACGACGACGCGGGTGAACCCGCTCTCCGTGGCCGCGGCCGTGGCGTCGTGGACGTGCAGGGTGTTCATGTCCTCGAAGTCGAAAGCGATCGAGCCGCGGGAGCCGTTGAGCTCGAGGCGGATCGCGTTCTTGCGGCCGGTCGCGAAGCGGGTGGCCTCGAAGACGGCGAGCGCGCCGCCGGTGAGCCGGCCGACGAAGACGGCGGCGTCGTCGACGGTGACCGGGCCGCGCTCGGTCCCGGCCGTCGCCGACAGGCCGTGCGCGGCGGTGGCGACCGGGCGCTCCCGGACGAACGTCTCGGTGAGGGCGCTGACGCCGGTGAGCCGCTCCCCCGTGAGGAACTGGGCGAGGTCGACGACGTGCGCGCCGATGTCCCCGAGCGCCCCGGACCCGGCGCGCTCCTTCTGCAGCCGCCACGACAGCGGCGCGTCGGGGTCGACCAGCCAGTCCTGGAGGTACTGCGCCCGGACGTGGTGGAGGTCGCCGAGCAGGCCCTGCTCGACGAGCCGGCGGGCGTGGGCGATCGCCGGCACGCGGCGGTAGGTGAAGCCGACCATGGACCGGACGCCGCGCTCGGCGGCGCGCTGGGCGGCCTGCGTCATGGCGACGGCCTCGTCGACGCTGTTCGCGAGCGGCTTCTCGCAGAGCACGTGCTTGCCCGCTTCGAGGGCGGCGACGGCGATCTCGCAGTGCGAGTCCCCGGGGGTGCAGATGTCGACCACGTCGACGTCGTCACGGGCGACGAGCGCGCGCCAGTCGGTCTCGACGCTCTCCCAGCCGAACCGGCGGGCGACCTCGGTCGCCGCGTCGCGGTCACGGCCGGCGAGCGCGACGAGCCGGGGCTCGAGCGCCGGGTCGAAGAAGCTGCGCGCGTTGCGCCAGCCCTGGGAGTGCGCCACTCCCATGAACGAGTAGCCGATCTGGCCGATACCGATGGTGGTGCGGGGCATTGCGGGCGCCTTCCCCCCGAGGGCGTGCGTCGTCGCAGCCGTGGGTGGTCGCAGGTGGGCTCGGCGCCCGCCGGCCGACCGGGAACCGGCCGGCGGGCGCCGAGATCGTGGGACGCGGCTGCGTCAGGACTCGAACGCGAGCGGCAGGTACTGCTCGACGTTCTCCTCGGTCACGACGGGGGCGTTGAGGACGATGCGCCGCGGCACCTCGACCTGGACGAGGTCGGACAGGCCCTTCTGCTGGGCGAGGAGCCGGGCGAGGCGGATGCCGTCGGCCGCCTGGGTCGGCGGGTAGAGGACGGTCGCCTCCATCTTGCCCTCCTGGATCCACCGCATGGCGTTCGCCGAGCCGGCGCCGCCGATGAGGGCGAACTCGTCGCGGCCGGCGTTGTCGAAGGCGGCCATGACGCCGATGCCCTGGTCGTCGTCGTGGTTCCAGATGATGTCGATCTTCGGGGCGGCCTGGAGCAGGTTGCTCGCCTCGCGCTCGCCGGACTCGACGGTGAACTGGGCGGCGACCCGGTTGTCGACGGTCTGGCCGCAGGCCTCGAGCGCGTCGGCGAAGCCGCGCGAGCGGTCCTGGGTGAGCGGCAGGGCGTCGATGCCGGCGATCTCGGCGATGACGGGGTCGGTGAGGTTGCGCGACTCGACGAGCTCGCAGGCGTAGGTGCCGGCCGAGACGCCCATGCCGTAGTTGTCGCCGAGGACGGTGGTCCGGGCCGCGAAGGGCGTCGAGAACTCGCGGTCGACGTTGACGACGGGGATGCCGGCGTTCATGGCCTTGGTCGCGACCTCGGTGAGCGCGGCGCCGTCGGTGGGCAGGAGGACGATCGCGTCGACGCCGTCGTTGATGAAGGTCTCCACCTGGGCGATCTGCTGGCTCGCGTCGTTTGTGCCCTCCGCGGCGCGCAGCTCGACGTCGCTGTACTTCTTCGCCTCCTCGAGCGCGGAGGAGTTGATGGCGGCGAGCCAGCCGTGGTCGGCCGCGGGGCCGGAGAAGCCGATGACGACCTGGTCGCCCGGGGCGTCGTTGTCGCTCGCGGCGTTGCCGGCGCCACCGGTCTGGGCGGCGGCCGAGGGCTCCGGCTCGTTGCCGGTACAGCCGGCGAGGAAGACGCCGGCGACGCCGACGAGCGCGGCGACGCGCAGTGAGGTGCGGGACGCGGGACGGGTCAGGGCTCGGGACATGGGTCGTTCTCCTTCGGGGCAGCACCGACCGCCGTGGTCGGGTGCGGGCAGCGTTCGACAGGCCACCTGGCCGGACGGCGTGGACGTGGGTGGAGCGTGGAACCGGTTGTGCGACAGCGGTGTCGGACTACCCGCTGCGGTGCCGAGCCGCCACCCGCTGCTGGAGGAGCACGGCGGCGACGATGATGACGCCCTTGGCGACGGCCTGGGTCGAGGTGTCGAGGTTGTTGAGCGTGAAGACGTTCGTCAGGGTCGTGAAGATGAGGACGCCGATGACGGTGCCGACGATCGTGCCGCGCCCGCCGGACAGGAGCGTCCCGCCGATGACGACGGCCGCGATGGCGTCGAGCTCCATGAGCGTGCCGTGCGTGCTCGTACCGGTCGTCGTCCGCGCCATGAGCATGACGGCGGCGAGGCCGCACGCGAGGCCGAGGAGCACGTAGAGGTACATCGTCTGCCGCTCGACCTTGATGCCGGCCAGGCGCGCCGCCTGCGGGTTGCCGCCCACCGCGAGGGTGCGCCGGCCGAAGGTCGTGAGGTTGAGCAGAACCCACCCGCCGGCGGCGACGAGGGCGAAGATGACGACGAGCACCGGGACGCCGAGGAGCGAGCCGCCGAAGAAGTCGATGAAGCTGCGGTCCCGGACGATCTGGGTGCGCCGCTGGGCGATGATCTCGGCGAGCCCCCGCGCACCGGCGAGCATCGCCAGCGTCGCGATGAACGGGGCCACCTTGCCGTAGGCGATGAGCGCCCCGTTGACGAGGCCGCAGGCGGCGCCGACCGCCAGGGCCGTGAAGACCATGACGACCCAGTGGATGTCCTCGGCCATGGCCTGCGTCGCGAGGGTCGTCGCCCAGACCGAGGCCAGCGCCGTGATGGCGCCGACGGACAGGTCGATGCCGCCACCGCTGATGACGAAGGTCATGCCGACGCTGACGACGCCGACGACGGCGGCGAGGCGGAGGATGGTCAGGGCGTTGTCGACGCTGCCGAAGCGGTCGCCGGCGGTGAGGAGCCCGACGACGCACAGCAGGACGAACGCGATGACGAGGCCGAGGTTGCGCCCGGCCGAGCCGGGCAGCAGCGAGCGCCGTGCGGCGGGCCCGCCTGCGGGAGAGGCGGTCTCCTGGCGCGTGGGGCCGCCGGGGTCGGGGGTGGTGGTCGCCGCGTCGAGGGTCACGCCGCGTCTCCTCTCATGATGATGTCGAGCACCTGGTGCTCGGTGACGTCCTGGGCGGGGGCCTCGTGGAGCACCCGGCCCTCGCCGACGACGAGCACGCGGTCGGCCAGGCCGAGGACCTCCTCGATCTCGCTGGAGACGAGGACGACGGCGACGCCGTCGTCCGCGAGGCGGCGGACGAGGGCGTAGATCTCGGAGCGGGCGCCGACGTCGACGCCGCGGGTGGGCTCGTCGAGCAGGAGCACCCGGCAGCCGCGCAGCAGCCAGCGGGCGAGCACGACCTTCTGCTGGTTGCCGCCGGAGAGGGTGCGCATCTCCCGGTGCACGCCCGCGGGGCGAACGTCGAGGTTGCGCACCTGCTCCTCGGCCGCTGCGTCCTCGGCCGAGCGGTCAAGGAAGCCGCCGCGGGCGAACCGGCTCAGCGAGGCCATGCTGATGTTGCGGGAGACGCTCTCCCCCAGCAGGAGCGCCTGGCTCTTGCGCTCCTCCGGGCACAGGCCTACGCCGGCCGCGACGGCGCGGCCCACGTGCCCGGCCCGCAGGCGGGTGCCGCCGACCTCGACCGTCCCCGCGTCGGGCTTGCGGGCGCCGTACAGCGTCTCGAGGATCTCCGAGCGGCCCGCGCCGACGAGGCCGGCCAGACCGAGCACCTCGCCCGGCCGGACGTCGAAGCTCACGCCCTCGAACTCGCCCTTGCGGGTCAGGTCCCGCACGCGCAGAAGGGGTTCGGCGTCCGGGACACCCGGTCGGGGCGGGAAGACGTACTCGATCGCCCGGCCGGTCATGAGCCGGATGATCTCGGAGGTCGGGGTGTCCTCGACCTCGAGGCCCGTCGCCACGGTCCGGCCGTCCTTGAGGACGGTGACCCGGTCGCCGATGGTGCGGATCTCCTCGAGCCGGTGGGAGATGTAGACGACGGCGACGCCGTCCTGCGTGAGGTCGCGGACGACGTGGAAGAGCCGCTCGACCTCGCCGCCGTCGAGCACCGCGGAGGGCTCGTCCATGATGATGAGCCGCGCGTCGTGCGAGAGCGCCCGGGCCATGCTGACGATCTGCTGGCCGGCGGCCGAGAGCGAGCCGACCTCGGCGGTCGGCGAGATCTCGGGGTGCCCGAGCCGGGCGAGCAGGGCCGAGGTGCGCGCGGCCATCGCCCGGCGCGGCATCCAGCCGAGCCGCGCCCCCTCGTGCCCGAGGTAGACGTTCTCCGCGACGGACAGCCCCTCGATGAGGTCGAGCTCCTGGTGGATCGTCGCGATCCCGAGGTCCATGGCGGCCTGCGGGTGGGTGAGCCGGACCGGCTCGCCGTTCCAGAGGATGCGGCCCTCGTCGGGCTGGTGGACGCCGGCGAGGACCTTGATGAGGGTGGACTTCCCCGCGCCGTTCTGGCCGAGGAGGCAGTGCACCTCGCCGGGCCGGACGTCCAGGTCCACCCCGCCCCGCGCGGTCACGCCGGGGCAGCGCTTCACGATGTCGGCCATCGCCAGGAGCGGCGAGGCGGCGGTGCCTCGGGTCATGTCGGCGAACGTATGCGGACTTTTGGCGGCAGGTCAAGCAAAAGTTTGGAAACGGATTCGACTCATTCGTCGGTGGATTGACGGAAGCCTCGTGTGCTTCACTCGTCGCCATGAGCGCCGTCGATCAGCTGACGACCGCCGTGCATCCCGCGACCACGCAACCCGCCACGGCGCACACCGGCGCCGGCCAGCTGCTCCAGCTCATGCGCGACGGCACCCCCCGCACCCGGGCCGAGCTCATCGAGCTCACCGGCCTGGCCCGCTCGACGGTCGGGGCACGCGTGGACTCGCTCCTCTCCCTGGGCCTCCTGGCCCCCTCGGGCGAGGCGGCCTCGACCGGCGGCCGGCCGCCCGCGCGCTTCGCGTTCAACCCGCGGGCCCGCGTCGTCATCGGCGCCGACGTCGGGGCGACGCACGCGCTCGTCGCCCTCACCGACCTCAACGGCGCGGTCCTCGCCGAGCGGTTCGAGGCGCTCGACATCACCCAGGGCCCGGGCCCGGTGCTCGACTGGCTCGTCCGGACCGCCCGGGCGCTGCTGCGCGCGGTCCGGCGCTCGGCGCGCGACCTCGCCGGCGTCGGGATCGGGCTCCCCGGACCGGTCGAGCACGCCTCCGGCCGGCCCGTCCTGCCGCCGATCATGCCGGGCTGGGACGGCTACGACGTCCCCCGGCACGTCGCGTCCGGGCTGGGGCTCGGCCCCGGCTGCCCCGTGCTCGTCGACAACGACGTCAACCTCATGGCCCTCGGCGAGCACGCGACGATCTACCCCGACGTCGAGCACCTCGTCTTCGTCAAGGTCGCCACCGGCATCGGCGCGGGCATCATCAGCGGCGGCCGGCTGCACCGCGGCGCCCAGGGCTCGGCCGGTGACCTCGGGCACGTCGCGAGCCCGCACGGCGGCCAGGCGGTCTGCACGTGCGGGAACGTCGGCTGCCTCGAGGCGGTGTCGAGCGCACCGGCGATCGTGCGCCGGCTCCAGGCGCAGGGGCTCGACGTCGCCGACGTCCCCGGCCTGCTCGCCGCGCTGCGCGGCGGCGATCTCGCTGCGGCGCAGGCGGTCCGGCAGGCCGGCCGGGAGATCGGCACGGTGCTCGCGACGATCGTCAGCCTGCTCAACCCGTCCGCGCTCGTCCTCGGCGGCGTGCTCGCCGGCTCGGCCGAGACCCTCCTCGCCGGGGTCCGCGAGGTCGTCTACGGCCGCTCGCTGCCGCTCGCCACGGGGACGCTGCAGATCGTCGCGGCACGCACCGGCGACCACGCCGGCGTCATCGGCGCCGCGACGATGGTCACCCAGCACGTCCTGTCGACGAGCGAGGTCGAGCGACTGCTCGCCGCGCACGCCGGCTGACGCCCTAGACCGGGCGCAGGTGCGCCGCGGCCACCCAGCGCTGCACGCACCGCACGCCCGAGCGCCCCTCGTCGACGGCGTAGACGACCAGGCCCTCCCACGCCGGCGCCCGGCGCCACTCGAGCAGCACGCCCGCATGCCGGCCCGGGTCGTCGAGCATGCCCTCGACCCACACGTGCCGGACGGCGGCCGAGCGGCCGGGCGGGTCGGGCGGCGCCGCCGTCGTCGTCCCGCCCTGCGCCTCCCCCGCCGCGCCGGCGGCCGCGCCCGACCGCTGCGCCAGCGTGCGACCCGGCCGCGACCTCATCCCTCCCGCCATGCGTCGAGCATGACAGATTGTCGAACACCTGTTCGACCGACGTCAACGGCCGATCCAGCGGTAGCGCCACTCCGAGGGGTCCTCGACCCCGGCCGGAACCGCACGCCGGGTGTAGAACTCGTCGTCGACGGACATGACGGCGTGCGGCACGCCGTAGTCGCTCGTCACCTGCATCCGCCGCCCGGCGTGCGGGCCGTCGTCGAGGACGACGACGAACGTGCGGACGACGGTGCGACACACGGGCGAGCCTCCGGCGGGAGCGGGAACGGGTGCTTTCGATCTTTCTGGACACGGCGCACAGGGATCATCGTGTGACATCGCCAGGTGTTACGAAGAAACGCTGTCAGATTCCGGAATCCTGCGAACCTGTTCGGGGCGGGCGCGGCGCCAGGGCAGGATGCCGGGGTGGACGGTCAGCGGTTCGGGCGGCTCGGCGTGGACGACGCCGGCGAGGTCATGACGCTCCAGCGGGCGGCGTGGGTCAGCGAGGCGCAGGCGAACGGGACCCTCGACATCCCGCCGCTGCTCGAGACGCTCGACGTCGTCCGCCGCGACCTCGCCGACCCGGCGTACACGGTCTGGGGCCGGCGGGACGGCGGGCGCCTCGTCGCGATGGTCCGCACGTCCCTGCTGTCGCCGACGACGGCGTTCCTCGGCAGGCTCGGCGTCGTCCCCGACCTGCGCGGCACCGGGCTCGGCGCCGCGGCGCTGCGGCACGCCGAGGCCGCGCTGCCGCAGGGGGTGACGCGCGTCGAGCTCATCACGGGCGAGCGCAGCGTGGACAACCACCGCTTCTACGCGCGGCACGGGTACGGTCCGGCCGCCGGCGAGGCGCCGCCGGGGACGGTGCGGTACGCCAAGGCGCTCGGGCCGCCGGCCCCCTGACCACGTCCGGCGCGGTGAGGACGGCAGGCGGGCGGAGCCTCCCGTCCCCCACGGAAGGCTCCGCCCTCTCCCCCTGCACCCCCCGGCCGTACCGTACGTGTTCATCTCACCCGTTCGGCCCAGTCCGGGCCACCCCCCTGTTCGGGGGTCAGCGCTCGTCGAGCAGCCCGTCCTCGACCGCACGGCGACGCAGGTCGATCTTCGTCCGCGCGTCCCGGCCGACGGCGGCGTACTTCTCCCGCACCCGGTCGAGGTAGCCCTTCGCGGTGTTCTCGGTGATGCCGAGGCGCCGCGCCACGCTGGCGAGCTTGAGGCCGGAGGCGTACAGGGTGAGCGCGTTGAGCTCCTGGCGGCTGAGGGCGGGCCGGCCCGCGGCCGCCGCGGGGCCGGCCCGCTGGTGCTCGACGAGCAGCCGGGCGAGGGCCGGCGACGTCCACGTCTCGCCGCGCGCCGCGCTGCGGACCGCCTGGAGCAGCTCGGTCGCCGGGTGCGACTTCGGGAGGTATCCCGCGGCGCCGGCCTCGAGGCAGCTCCCGACGGTCGCCGGGTCGGCGAGGTTGCTCACGACGACGACGGCGGTGCCCGACTGCCGCAGCACCGCGATCTTCACGGCGACCGGCACGCCGTCGCCGAGGTCGAGGTCGAGCAGGACGACGTCGACGGCCCCGAGCGCCGGGTCCGCGAGCAGGTCGGCCCACCCGGTCACGGCGGCGACGACCTCGACGTCCGGCGCCTCGCGGCCGACCCAGGCCTGCAGGCCGGCGAGGACCATCTGCTGGTCGTCGACGATGGCGACCCGCACGCGTCCGGCACCGGCGCCGGTCACGCCGTCCCGGTCGCCCATGCCGGGAGTCTGTCAGCCCGCACCGTCGGGCGGGCGTCGACGACGAGCGCGCCGTCCTCCGCGCCGGCCCTGCCGCCGAGCCGGGCCGCGGCCGCGCGCAGGGCGGGGTCCGCCGCGGCGCGGGCGACGGGGACGCCCCGCGCGAGGACCGTGACGGCGGCACCGCCCGGTGCACCGTCGTCCTCGCCCGCGCCCTCCGCTGTCGCGAGGACGACATCGTCCCAGCCGTCGTGCCCGCGCAGGGCCTCGACGACGGCGAGGAGCGCGGCACGCGTCGGCACGTCGAGGGCTCGGAGCACGTCCGTCGGGTCGAGCACGAGGAGGCCGGGCCACCGTCCGGCACGGTCGACGGGCAGCAGCCAGCGACCCGAGCGCGCCTCGACGAGCTCGCGGCGCAGGTCGTCGCCGAGGAGCCGGGCGCGGGCGGCGACCGCCCCGTCGTCCGCGCCCACCGAGCCGTCCGCGACGCCGGCGAGCAGGGGCAGCACGTCGGCCTGGAGCGCGGCGAGCCGGGCGGTGCGGTCCTCGCGGACCGCCGCGGCGGCGGCCGCGCGCACCTCGAGCTCGCGGCGGTCGGCGACGGCCTCCACCCGGGCCCGGACCGCCGCGAGGTGCAGCCGCAGGTACTGCGCGGCGACGAGCGCGGGGGTGGCCGTCGCGCTGACGAGCCCGAGCAGGGCGACGGCGTCGTCCTCCCCGGCGAGGAGGGCGGCCGCGAGGCCGACGGCCGTGTGGGCGGCGGCGAGCAGGAGCACGTCCCGGGCCGGGCGCAGCGAGGCGAGGGCGAGGGCGGTGACGCCGATCGCCCCCCACTGCCAGCCGGACGCGACGCCGGAGGGGTCGCCGACCGCGGCCGCGACGTCGACGAGGAGGAGGACGCCCGCGCACGCGGCGAACGCGGGGGTCGGGAGCGTCCCGCCGCGGCGGCGGGCGAGCGCGAGGGCGACGAGGGGCACGGTCAGCGACACCAGCCACGGCACGACCGCCGTTGCGGGAGAGCCGACGTCGTCCCAGGAGGCCGTCAGCGGGAGCAGCGCGAAGAGGTGCGCCTGGACGACGAGGACGACGAGGAGCACGTCGAAGACGAGCGGCAGGGCGCGCGGCCGCGCGTCGTGCGGCGGGCCGGCCGCCGGCGTCGTCGTCACGGTCGTCGTCACCGTCGTCGTCATCGTGCCGCCCCTCTCGGGACGTCGAGGACGACGCTCGTGCCGGCGCCGGGACGGGTGTGGACCCGGACCGAACCGCCTACCGTGGCAAGGCGTTCGGTCACCGAGCCGCTGAGCCCGAGGCGGTGGCCGGCGACCTCGCCGACGTCGAACCCGGTCCCGCGGTCGGTGACGACGAGGACGACGCGGTGCTCGCGGACGGCGACGGAGAGGTCGACGTCGTCGACGCCCGCGTGCCGCCGGACGTTGTCGAGGCACTGTTCGAGGGCCCCGACGAGCGCCGTGCGCACCGACGGCTCGAGGGCGACGTCGCCGTCCGCGGCGTGGGTGCGGCAGGTCAGGCCGAGGCGGGCGGCGCGGTCGGCGGCACGGTCGAGCACCTCCCGGAGCGCCCCGGCCTGGGCCGGCGCAGGGCTTCTCGGCGCGGGGGGCGCCGGGTCGTCGTGCAGGAGGCCCTCGAGCGCCTGCGCCGAGCGTCGGGCCTGCTCGCGGACCTCGGCCGCCGGGACGCCCTCGCCGCGGTGGGCGAGGACCGAGAGCGTCGCGAGCACCGTGTCGTGGAGCATGCGGTCGGCCTCGCGCCGGTCGCGCCACCGCTCGGCCACGACGTGCTCGTGGGCGCGCGCCGCGGCGAGCGCCTCGAGCGCACGCTCCGTCGTCGCGAAGCCGCGCAGCGCCAGCACGTGCGTCGCCGAGGCGCCGACGACGTAGGTCAGCGCCCCGACGAGCGGTGCCGGGGAGGCAGGCACGCCGGCCGCGTGGCCGACGGCGACGACCGCCGCCGCGCCGACGGCGAAGGTCACCGCGCCGGGCAGCGGCCCGCGGGAGGCCGCCACCCCGCCGGCCACACCGGTCAGCGCCCAGGCGAGCAACGTCGTCGTCATCGTCCCCGGCCGGCCGCCGGTGAGCGCGAACGCCGTTGCGGCCGTGGCGAGGAAGACGACGGCCAGGCGGACCCCGATGCGGTGAAGCGCGCGCCGGCCGAAGGGCACGAGCCCCTCCCCCACCGGCGCCGGCGTCATGGAGGCATGCTCGCGCCGCAGCCGTCCCCCGGCACCCCGGCGCGTGCCGGGGTCAGCGCAGGGATCAGCGCAGGGACACGAAGGTGTACCGCCAGACCTCGGCGCCGGCGTCGTCCCCGGCCGACGGTCGTGCGTACACGCACTCCCCGACCGGCAGCAGCGGTGGCGGTGCCGCGTACTCGCTCGCCACGCGCATCCGGGTGCCCGCCAGCGGCCCGTCGACCAGCTCGATGTCGAAGTGGTCCTGCGGACAGCTCATGTGGACGGCTCCC
>JBQGCR010000318.1:0-4207 GCA_052038585.1 Kineosporiaceae bacterium | reverse complement strand
CGGGCGGCGACCGCGCGGCGCTGCGCGGAGCGGGCGCGCTCGGTGGCGGGCAGCGGCGGGGCAGTGGGGTCGGCGTGGCTGCGCAGCGCCTCGCGCAGGTCGGACTCGGTGAACTGGCGGGTCATCGCGCGGCTCCGTTCTCGGCGTGGGGGGCGGTGCCGCGGTCCTCGACGAGGTGGCTGTCCACCCGGAGGGCCGCGAGGGCCTTGCTCGTCTGGCTCTTGACCGTGCCGACGGCGATGCCGAGGGCCTGGGCGGTCTGGGCCTCGGTGAGGTCCTCGTAGAAGCGCAGGACGACGACGGCCCGCTGGCGGCGGGGGAGCCGCCCGAGCGCCTGCCAGAGCAGGTCCCGGTCCTCGGCGGCGTCGTCCGCCGTCCCGGCCCGGTCGGGCAGGTCCCCGTGCGGCACCTCGCCGCGCCAGCGCCGACGCCACCACGAGGCGTACGTGTTGGCCATCGTCGCCTTCACGTACGCCTCGGGGGCGCCGTCGATCCGGCCCACGCCGACCAGGCCTTCGCCAGGGCGGTCTGGAGCAGGTCCTCGGCGGCCTGGGCGTCCCGCGTCAGCAGGTGCGCGGTGCGCAGCAGCCGGGGGGAGGCGGCGACGACGAAGCCCTCGAAGTCGCGTCGGTCGGCCATCGGGTCTCCTTCGCGGCCGGCCCCGTCGGCCCGCCTCACCCCCCTCGACCACCGAGCCCCCGCGAAAGGTTGCCCGGCCGAGGGCGCCCCTCTCAGCGGCGGACGAGCAGCGCCACCGGCAGGTCGGCGAGGAGCTCGGCGAGGGGGACGGTGCCGCCCTCGAACTCGCTGTGCCCCAGCACGTCCCGCCACGTGCCCTCGGGGAGCGTCACGCCGTGGTCGCCCCAGCCGCCGTGCCGCTCGAGCGCGACGGGCAGCCGGGTCGCCACCGTGACCGCGTGGACGCCCGACGCGTCGCCGCGGCCGAAGGCGACGGCGTTCCCGGACGTCGTCGGCACCGGCACGTAGACGGCGTCCTCGCCGACGAACCACTCGGGGTGGTCGCGGCGCAGCCGCAGCGCCCGGGAGACGACGAGGAGCTTCTCGTCGGCCACGTCGGTCGGCTTCTCGCCGGCGTCGAGCCGGGCGAGGCGCGCGCGCCGCTCGGCGTAGTCGACGGGCCGGCGGTTGTCCGGGTCGACGAGCGAGAGGTCGACGAGCTCGGAGCCCTGGTAGACGTCCGGGACGCCGGGCATCGTCAGCTGCACGAGCTTGGCGCCGAGGAGCGCCACCCGCGCCGGGCCCGACGACGACTCGACGAACGCCTCGACCTCGGCCATGATCGCCTCGTCGGCGAGGACGGCGGTGGCCCAGGCCTTGACGGCCTCGTCGTACTCCTCGTTCGGCGAGGTCCACGAGGTGTGGCGCTTCGCCTCGCGGGTCGCCTTCTCCAGGTACGCGGTGATCCGGTCGGTCGCCGGCGCACCGTGGTCCCAGGTGCCGATCACGGTCTGCCAGAACAGGTACCGCGTCGTCGGCTCCGGCCAGCTGCTCTGGGTGTGCGCCACCGACGCGGCGTCCCAGGACCGGACGGCCTCGGCCCACTCGTGCGGCAGCTCGGACAGCACCCCGATCCGCGCGCGGACGTCCTCGCTGCGCTTGGTGTCGTGGGTGCTCAGCGTCGTCATCGACAGCGGCAGCGTCTGCTGCATCCGCCGCGCGTAGGCGTGGAACTCCTCCGGCGCCACCCCGAAGTGCTCGGGGTCGCCGCCGACCTCGTTGAGCGCGACGAGCCGGTGCCAGCGGTAGAAGGCGGTGTCCTCGACGCCCTTGGCCATGACCGGGCCGCACGTCTGCTGGAACCGGACGGCGATCTCGCGCCGCCGGGCGGCGTCGAGGCCGCCGGACGGGCCGGACCCCACGGCACGGCCGAGCACGAGGTCGCGGACGAGGTCGACGGCGTCGCGCGCCTCCTCGGGCACCCGCTCGGCCGCGGCGGACGCCGCGTGCTCGACCGCCTCGACGGCGTCGGGCGTCGGGTCCTCGCCGGGCACGACGTAGGCGCGGTAGCGGTCGAACGCGACGAGGATCTCGACGACGGCGTCGTGCAGGTGCCGGCGGGTGTGGTCGCGCAGCGCGATGTCGTCCGCGCTGACGTCGGCGACGAGGTCGACGAGGCGCTGCACCTCGGCGTACAGGCTCGCCTCGACGACCTGGCGCTTGGCCTGGTCGACGACGGCCCCGAAGTCGGGGGAGTCGTCGGTGAGCTCGGTGAGCACCGCCGAGAGCGGGGCCGCGCCGGCCGGGTCGACGAAGAGGCCGTTGACCCGCTGGAGCGCGTCGTAGCCGGTCGTGCCCGCGCACGGCCAGTCGCGGGGCAGCGACTCCTCGCCCTCGAGGATCTTCTCGACGACGACCCACGTGTTCCCGGTCGTCTCGGCGAGCCGGCGCAGGTAGCCGCGCGGGTCGGCGAGGCCGTCCGGGTGGTCGATCCGCAGGCCCTCGAGGTCCCCGGTCCGCACGAGCTCGAGGAGGAGCTCGTGCGTGGCGTCGAAGACCGCCGGGTCCTCCATCCGCAGCGCCGCGAGGGTGTCGACGTCGAAGAACCGCCGGTAGTTGAGCTCCTCGTCGGCGACCCGCCACCACGCGAGCCGGTACCACTGCCGGTCGACGAGCTCGGCGACCGGGAGGTCCTGGGTGCCCGGGCGCACCGGGAAGACGTGGTCGTAGTAGCGCAGCACCGGCTCGCTGCCGCTCGTGTCCACCGTGAGCTCGCCGTCGGCGACGACCTGCCCGATCCGCTTGCCGAGCACCGGCATGAGCACGGCGCGCGACGGCACGGACCAGTCGACGTCGAACCACCGGGCGAAGGGCGAGCCCGGCCCGTCACGCAGCACCGACCACAGGGCGTCGTTGAGCCGCACCGGCGTCGGCACGGCCATGTGGTTGGGGACGACGTCGGCGACGGCGGACATGCCGCGCTCGCGCAGCGCCGCCGAGAGCCGGTCGAACGCGGGCCGGCCGCCCGCGTCCTGCGACAGGCGGGAGTGGTCGACGACGTCGTAGCCGTGGCTCGAGCCCGGCGTCGGCTGGAGGATCGGGGACAGGTACGCGTGGCTGACCCCGAGCGCCGCGAGGTGGTCGACGGCGGCCGCGGCGTCGTCGAACCCGAACTCCCGGCGGATCTGGAACCGGTACGTCGAGACCGGGTGGGTCGCCGGGCGCGGCGCGGGGGAGGTGGGCTCGCTCACGCCTTGCCCTTGCCCTTCCTGCCGCGGGGGCTCGTCGGCTTCTGCTCGACCGGCGCGGGCGTGCCCTCGCCGTCCCCCGCGTCCGCCGGCTGGGCCGACGGGCGCCGGGCCGGCGTGGGCGGCGGGACGGCGAGCGGCCGGTCCTTGCCGGGCCCCCCGGTCGGGGAGAGCACCGCCTCGGGGTCGGTCGCGCGGGCCGACGACGGCGTCGACGTCGTCGCGGTGGCCGCCGACGTCATCGCGGTCGCGTCGTCGACCTCGAGCGGGCGGCGCAGGACGAGCAGCGAGCGGGCCTCGACGTTGACGACGTCACCGGGCACGTACGTGTCCCCGGACTCCGACGTGCCGTCGTCGTCGGCCGTGTCGAGCTCGACGGTCCACCACTGCCCGTACTCCTGCGGCGGGATGGTGAAGTCGATCTGCTCGAAGTGGCTGTTGAAGATGAGCAGGAACGAGTCGTCGAGCACGCGCTGGCCGCGCTTGTCCGGGGCGAGGAGCTTCTCGCCGTTGAGGAAGACCATGACGGCCTTCGCGAAGCCGTTGCTCCAGTCCTCGCCGGTCATGTGCGTGCCGCCCGGGGTGAACCACGAGATGTCGCCGATCTCGCTCTCGCCGCCCTGGCCGGCCTCGCCGCTGAAGAAGCGGCGCCGGCGGAAGACCGGGTGCTTGGTCCGCAGGGCGACGACCTTCTGGGTGAAGCCCATGAGCTCGCGCTGCCAGTCCTCGAGCTCCCAGTCGATCCAGGCGATGTCGTTGTCCTGGCAGTAGACGTTGTTGTTGCCGCCCTGGGTGCGCCCGAGCTCGTCGCCGTGGGCGATCATCGGCACGCCCTGGGAGAGCAGCATCGTCGTCAGGTGGTTGCGGATCTGCTTGCGGCGCAGCGCGAGGATCTCCGGGTCGTCGGTCTCGCCCTCGACGCCGCAGTTCCAGGAGCGGTTGTGGCTCTCGCCGTCGTTGTTGCCCTCGCCGTTGGCCTCGTTGTGCTTCTCGTTGTAGGA
>JBQGCR010000317.1:0-6128 GCA_052038585.1 Kineosporiaceae bacterium | reverse complement strand
GCCCGGGCCGGGGTGACGACCGGGGAGTGGGCCGGCGCGCTGCGCGAGGTCTTCGGCGAGTACCGCGCCCCGACCGGCGTCACGGGCGGGGAGGGCACCGTCGTCGGCGCGGTGGAGGCCGGCTCGGCGCTGTCGGCCGTCCGCGAGCGGCTTCGGCCCACGAACGACGAGCTCGGCCGCCGGCTGCGGCTGCTCGTCGGCAAGCCGGGGCTCGACGGGCACAGCAACGGCGCCGAGCAGGTCGCTGTCCGGGCGCGGGACGTCGGGTTCGAGGTGGTCTACCAGGGCATCCGGCTCACCCCGAGCCAGATCGTCGCGGCCGCCGTCGCCGAGGACGTCGACTGCGTCGCGCTGTCGATCATGTCGGGCTCCCTCCTGGAGCTCGTGCTGCAGGTGCTCGACGGGCTGCGGGCGGCCGGGCTCGACGACGTCCCCGTCGTCGTCGGCGGCATCGGGCCGCCGGCCGATGCCGCCCCGCTCGTGGCGCCGGGGGTCGCGGCGGTCTTAACGCCGAAGGACTTCGGCCGCCCCGCGATCATGGGCCGCATCGTCGAGATCGTCCGGGCGGCCCGCGGCCTCGTCTGACCCCCCGCGCCGTCCGGCCGGCGAAGCGCGCAACGTGTCGTTGGTAGCATATGTATCGTCCAACGTGACGTTGCGCGCTACGCCTGCGCGATGGCCTCCGCCTTGAGGACGCGGCGCAGGATCTTGCCCGACGCCGACTTCGGGATGGCGTCGAGCACCGTCACCGAGCCGAGCCGCTTGTAGTGCGCGACCTGGCCGGCGACGAAGTCCCGCACCTCCTCCGGCGTCGCCGTGGCACCGGGCTTGAGGACGACGTAGCCGGTCGGGATCTCGCCGGCCTCGGTGTCGGGCAGGCCGATGACGGCGGCGTCCGCGACGGCCGGGTGGGTCAGGAGGATGCCCTCCAGCTCGGCCGGCGGCACCTGGAAGCCCTTGTACTTGATGAGCTCCTTCAGCCGGTCGACGATGAAGACGTGCCCGTCCTCGTCGACGTGGGCGATGTCGCCTGTCCGCATCCAGCCGCCCTCGACGAGCGTCATGTCGGTGGCGGCCTCGTTGTTGAGGTAGCCCTTCATGACCTGCGGCCCGCGGACCCACAGCTCGCCGTCGGCGCCGACCGGCAGGTCCTCGCCCGAGCCCGGGTCGACGACCCGGCACTCCGTGTTCGGCGCGGTGACGCCCACGGAGCCCGGCTTGAACATCCCCTGCGGCGTCAGGTGCGAGACCGGCGACATCTCCGTCATGCCGTACCCCTGGACGACCGGGCAGCCGAGCCGCTGCGACGCCTCGTCGCCGAGCTCGGCCGACAGCGGGGCCGCGCCGGAGAAGACCTCGCGCAGCGCCGAGAGGTCGAACCGGTCGACCATCGGGTGCTTGGCGAGAGCGACGACGATCGGCGGCGCGACGAACGTCCGCGTGATGGCGTACTGCTCGTGCAGGGAGAGGAACTGCTCGAGGTCGAAGCGCGGCATGGTGACGACGGTCCCGCCGTACGCCAGGCCGGTGTTCATGAGCACCTGCATGCCGTAGATGTGGAAGAACGGCAGGACGGCGAGGGTCTTGTCGTCCGTGGCCATCGCGCTCGCGCTGCCGGTCTGGACGATGTTCGCCACGAGGTTGCGGTGGGTCAGCATGACGCCCTTGGACAGGCCCGTCGTGCCGGAGGAGTACGGCAGGCAGACGACGTCGTCCGGGTCGACGGGCACCTGCTCGGCGAGCGGCGCGCCGAAGAGCTCGGTGACGGGGGAGACGCCCTCGGCCTCGCCGAGCACGAAGAGCTCCTTGACCGCCGTCCCGGCCATCGCCTCGCGGGCGACGTCGAGGAACATCGGGATCGTCACGAGGATCGTCGCGCCGGAGTCGGTGAGCTGGTGGTGCACCTCGCGGGCGGTGTACGTCGGGTTGACCGTCGTGATGACGCCGCCGGCGAAGGCGACGCCGTGGAAGACGACGGCGTACTCGGGCACGTTGGGCGCCATGAGCGCGAGGACGTCCCCGCGCCCGAACCCGCGCGCGGCGAGGCCGCCGGCGAAGCTGCGGACGAGCTGGTCGAGCCGGCCGTACGTGATCTCCCGGCCGGTCGGCCCGTCGACGAGCGCGGTCTTGTCCGCGAGGTCGCCCGCGTGCCGCAGGACGACCGTCGTCACGGAGGTCTCGGGGATCTCGACGTCGGGCAGGGGACTGCGGTGGATCACGGGCGGGCCTCTCGACGGTGAGGGACGGGGACGTCGTGCACCGGCGCGGTGACAGCGGTCACACGCGGGGTGGTCGTGACGCTAGATGCTCGACCCGGCCCGGTCAACGCGACGCGGCGGGCCGGGCTACCGGCCGGTAGCCGCCGGCCAGGCGCGGACGAGACCGTCGACGACGCGCTCGAGCCGCTCGGCCGAGGTCGCGAGGTTGACCCGCGCGTGGCGCTCGTACCCGGGGCCGAAGAAGCGCCCGGCGTGCAGCAGCACGCCGCCGCCGGCCTCCGCGCGGTCGGTCGGGTCCCCGTCCGGCGTCGCCGAGGCGTCGAGCCAGGCGAGGTAGGTCGCCTCCGGCGGCGTCCAGCGCACGTGGGGGAGGCGCTCGGCGAGCAGCGTGCCGAACTGCTCGCGGCGAGCCCCGAGGTCGGCGAGCAGCCCGTCGAGCCACGCGTCGCCGTCCTCGTAGGCGGCGCGGGCCGCGACGAGGCCGAGGGAGGCCGTGCCGTGGTTGGCGACGTGCGGGACGGCGCGCAGCGCCGCGAGGTCGGCGTCGCTGCCGGCGACGACCTGCGCGCACTTCAGGCCCGGGGTGTTGAAGGCCTTGGACGAGGCGACGACGGCGACGCCGTGCCCCGCCGTCCCCGGCAGCGACAGGTACGGCACGTGGGTGGCGCCGGGCAGGACGAGCGGGGCGTGGATCTCGTCGCTCACGACGCGGGCGCCGTGCCGCAGGGCGACGTCGCGCAACCCCTCGAGCTCGCCGCGGGTCAGCGCCCGCCCGAGCGGGTTCCACGGGGTCGAGAGCAGGACGGTCCGGGCGCCGGCGGCGAGGGCGGCGTCGATGCCGCCGAGGTCGAGCGTCGCGCGGCCGTCGTCGCCGGTCGTCGCGGGGACGGTGACGAGGCGACGTCCGGTGACGGGGACGATGTCGAGGAACGGCGGGTAGGACGGCAGCGGGACGACGACGGGGGCGTCCTCGCACAGGGTGTCCAGGACGATCCGGACCCCGGCCATGACGTCGCCGACGAGGACGACGCGCGCCGGGTCGACCTGCCAGCCGAACCGCCGGGCGAGGAAGCCGGCCGTCGCCTCCGGCACGCCGGTGCAGTCGTCGCGGGCCGGGTAGCCGTAGGCACCCCGCCGGACGGCGTCCTCGACGGCCCGCTGGACCGCGGGGCACGGCCGGACGTCCATCTCGGCGACCCACGCGGGCAGGACCTGCGGCGGTGCCCAGGTCCACTTCACCGAGCCGGTCGCCCGGAGCTCGTCGTCGGTCAGGTCGAAGTCCGGCAGGTCCGGGTCCGGCAGGTCGCTCGCCACCCGCGCATCCTCGCACCCACCCCCCGCCGACTCCGCGCGGGACTGGGTGCCGGGGTCGGCGGTCAGAGGGTGGCGACGGCGGTGACGACGTCCTGGGCGCAGCCGGTCGCGAGGGTCCAGCCGGCACCGCCGTGGCCGTAGCAGTGGACCGTGTGCTGGTCGAGGCCGTCGTCGACGCGCTGGCTCGTCACGTCGAACCGGACCGCCGGGCGCGCCGGGCGCAGCCCGACCCGGTGCGCGAGCACCCGCGCGCCGCGCAGCGCCGGCACGAGCGCCGTCGCCCGGGCGAGGATCCGCTCGGCGGTCGCGGGGTCCGGCGCGGGCGTCCAGTCGTCGTCCTGCGCCGTGCCGCCGACGACGACGTCGCGGCCGCGCGGCAGCACGTACGTCAGCGAGCCGTCCTCGCCGGCGTCGTCCTCGTCGCAGAACCAGTGCGTCAGACCGGGGTCGGACAGGACGACGACCTGGCCGCGCACCGGGCGCACCGAGGCGTCCGAGGCCAGCGACCGCGCCGCGAGGCCGGTGCAGTTGACGACGACGCCCCGGGCCGGCAGCGCGGGCAGCCCCATCCGGGTCAGGGTGCCGCCGGCGGCACCGAGCCGGTCCACGAGGTAGGCCAGGTGCGTCGGGGTGTGCACGAGGGGGACCGTCGCGGCCCAGCCCGACCCGTAGCCGGGTGCGGGCGAGTCGACCGGGGTGAGGGGCACGAGGTCCGCGACGTCGGCGGCCCAGTACGGCGCCGCGGAGCGCACCCGGTGCAGCATCGTGCCCGGCGCGAGCCGGACCCCGGACCGCTCGTCGCCCGCGAGCGCGGCCAGCGCCGTGAACGTCGCCCGCGCCCAGCGGGTCACGAGCTCGGGCGGGTGCACGCGGTACGGCAGCCACAGCCCGCCGGCGACGGCGGAGGTCGTCTCGAGCGGAAGGTCACGGGCCAGGACGGCGACGTCGTGCCCGGCCTCGGCGAGGTGCACGGCGCACGTGAGGCCGACGACGCCCGCCCCGACCACCGTGACCCTCATGGGGCGAGGCTAGTCAGAACAGCCGGTGCTCGCTCGTGTCGTGGCCGCGCAGGGCGTCGTAGTCGACGAGCAGGCAGCGGATCCCGCGGTCGGCGGCGAGCACCCTGGCCTGCGGCTTGATCTCCTGCGCGGCGAAGACGCCCTGCACCGGGGCGAGCAGCGGGTCGCGGTTGAGCAGGTCGAGGTAGCGGGTGAGCTGCTCCACGCCGTCGATCTCGCCGCGCCGCTTGACCTCGACGGCGACGGTGGCGCCGTGGCCGTCGCGCAGCAGGAGGTCGACCGGCCCGATCGCGGTCATGTACTCGCGCCGCACGAGGCTGTAGCCCTCGCCGAAGGTGTGCACGTGCTCGGCGAGCAGCGCCTGGAGGTGGGCCTCGACGCCGTCCTTGACGAGCCCGGGGTCGACGCCGAGGTCGTGCGCCGAGTCGTGCAGGACCTCGTGGACGTGGACGACGAGGCGGTCGTCGGTCTTCGCGTGCTGGACCGTCCACACCTGCTCGATCCCCGCGGCCCGCGCGGCCTCGTCGGCCTCGGCGACCCGGAGGGTGCACGGCGGGCTCATCCAGTTGAGCGGCTTGTACGACCCGCCGTCGGAGTGGACGAGGACCGACCCGTCGGCCTTGACGAGCAGGAGCCGGGTCGCGAGGGGGAGGTGGGCCGACAGCCGTCCGGCGTAGTCGACGGAGCAGCGGGCGATGACGAGACGCACCCGGACACCTTAGGCCGGACCGTCCGGAGCCTCCGCGCACCCGGCGCGTCCGGTGTGACGTGGGCCATAGGAGGGACCCACCGCGCGCCGGACCCCGCTGGAACACTCGGGCGGCAGGACAGGTGTGCTCGAGGAGGGGCGTCATGACGCGGGAGATCCGCACGGTCGGAGTGGTCGGGCTCGGCACGATGGGTGCCGGCATCGCCGAGGTGGTGGCCCGCACGGGCCTGCCGGTGGTCGCCGTCGAGGTAGACGCCGACCGCGTGGCCGCCGGGCGCGCGCACGTCGAGCAGTCGACCGCCCGGGCCGTGCGCCGGGGCAAGCTCACCGAGGCCGAGCAGGCCGACCTGCTCGCCCGGATCTCGTTCTCCGACAGGCTCGAGGACCTCGCGGCCTGCGACCTCGTCGTCGAGGCCGTCCCGGAGCACCTCGACCTCAAGCGCGAGATCTTCGGCCGGCTCGACGGCATCTGCGGGCCGGACGCCGTCCTCGCGACGAACACCTCGAGCCTGTCGGTCACCGAGATCTCGGTCGCCACGGGCAACCCGCGCCGGGTCGTCGGGCTGCACTTCTTCAACCCGGCCCCGGTGCAGAAGTTCGTCGAGGTGGTCCGCACCGTCGTCACCGGGCAGGAGGTCGTCGACGCCGTCGTCGCCTTCGCCGCGGCCCTGGGCAAGCAGCCCGTCGTCGTCGGCGATAAGGCCGGCTTCATCGCCAACGCCCTGCTCTTCGGCTACCTCAACCACGCCGTGACGATGTTCGAGCAAAAGTACGCCACCCGCGAGGACATCGACGCGGCGATGCGCCTGGGCGGCGGCCTGCCCATGGGCCCGCTCGCCCTCATGGACCTCATCGGCCTCGACACGG
>JBQGCR010000316.1:0-4547 GCA_052038585.1 Kineosporiaceae bacterium | reverse complement strand
CGGCCGCCGATCGTGTTCGCCTCGTGGACGAGGTCGACGGCGGAGTCGAACGACCGGCCGTTGATCGCCACGGGACGGCCCTCGACGAAGGCCACCGTGACGTCCTCGGAGGCGATCTCGACGGCGGGGTCCCAGTGCTTGACGCCCATGATCGGCTCGACGATCTCCATGGACTCGTCGAGGTGCTCGAGCGTCTTCGCCTCGTGCGTCGCGCCCCAGATGTTCGCGTCGGTCGAGTACGCCTTCTCCTGGCTCGCGCGGTACGGCAGGTCGCGCTGCGTCAGCCACGCCGACATCTCGGCCCGGCCGCCGAGCTCGCTGACGAAGTCGGGGTCCAGCCACGGCTTGTAGATCCGCAGCTGCGGGTTGGCGAGCAGGCCGTAGCGGTAGAACCGCTCGATGTCGTTGCCCTTGAACGTCGACCCGTCGCCCCAGATGTCGACGTCGTCGTCCTTCATCGCCCGCACGAGCAGCGTGCCGGTGACGGCGCGGCCGAGCGGCGTCGTGTTGAAGTACGCCTTGCCGCCGGAGCGGATGTGGAACGCGCCGCACATGATCGCGACGAGCCCCTCCTCGACGAGCGCGGCGCGGCAGTCCACGAGCCGGGCCAGCTCCGCGCCGTACTGCATGGAGCGGCCGGGCACCGAGTCGATGTCGTCCTCGTCGTACTGGCCCAGGTCGGCCGTGTACGTGCAGGGGATCGCGCCGTGCTCGCGCATCCAGGCGCCGGCGACGGAGGTGTCGAGACCGCCCGAGAAGGCGATGCCGACACGCTCCCCGGAGGGCAGCTTCGTGAGGACCTTGGACACGCCCCAAAGCCTAGAGCCCCGCGGGGGTCTTCCCGGACGCCGGGCGTGCCCGCCGGGCGGCGGGGGCCCGGTCGCCGGCGCCCAGGTCCGCGAGGCGGACGACGACGGCGTACCCGAGGGCCACGGCGGCGACCGCCCCGAGCGCGCCGAGCGGCTCGTCCGCGGCGAACGTCGGCAGCATCCGGCCCGGGACGGCGACGGCGCCGACGAACGCCCCGACGAGCCCGAACCAGGCCCCGCGGAGGTTAGCGCGGTGCGCGGCGACGTTCCCGCGCCGCACGGCCGCGACGCCGAGCACGACGCTGACGATCGTGACCGCGGAGAGGACGTGGAGCAGGCTGAGCCGCCCGTCGCGCAGGTCGCGGATCGCGAACGAGGAGATCGCGACCCACAGCGTGAGCAGCACCCAGACCCGGCCCGCTCGGCGGTGCCGGGCGTCCCCGTGCGGACGGCGCAGGAGCTGCGAGGCCCCGAGCGGCAGGGCGAGGAGCGCGGCGCCGGCGTGGGCGACGACGAGGGCGGTGTGCGCGGTCATGGCGGTCTCCCGGTCTGACGGGTCGCGGTACGGGGGCGTCCCGGCGTCAGCCGGCACCGAGGACGTCGGCGAGGGCGCGCGCCTGGCGGTCCAGGAGCGCGCGGTCGACCTCGGCGAGGTCGGTGAGCGCGGCGAAGGCCCCCTCGAGACGGGTCGCCGCGCGGTCGACCAGCCGCCGGCCGGCCGGGGTCAGGGTGACGACGCGGCGGTTGCCCGCGCCGGCCGCGCGGGCGACGGTGACGACGCCGTCCGCCGCGAGTGCCGTGAGCGTGCGGCTGACGGCCGGCTCGGTGACACCGAGCGCCTCGGCGACGCGGCGCTGCGTCGCCGGTTCGTGCTGGCCGACCATGAGCAGGGTGAGGAAGCGGGAGTACGTGAGGCCGAGGTCGGCCCGGAGGATGCGATCGGCCTCGCGGTCGAGCCGGCTCACGAGGACGTGGAGCGTGTGGGCGGTCCCAGGGCTGTCCGGCACGCCGCAAACTTAACAAGTAAAGATAGAGCCGGCAAGCGGCGCCTAGGGTGCTGACCGTGAGCGACGCGTGACCGACCTCGTGCTGTCCCCCTCGGCGGTGCTCGTCCTGGGCCTCGCCGCCGCCCTCGTCGGCTTCGCCAAGACCGGCGTGCCGGGGGTCGGGCCGCTCGCCGTGGCGGTGTTCGCCGTCGTCCTGCCCGCGCGCGAGTCCACCGGCGCCCTGCTGCCGCTGCTGATCGTCGGCGACCTCGTCGCGCTCGCCGCCTACCGCCGGCACGCGAGCCGGCCCGCGCTGCTGCGGCTCTTCCCTTCCGTCGCGGCGGGCGTGCTCGTCGGCGTCGTCTTCGTCGACGCGGTGGACGACGTCGTCATGCGCCGCACCATCGGCGCCGTCCTCCTCCTGCTCGTCGCCGTCCACCTGCTCGCGCGCCGCTGTACGGACCACGGCGTTGCCCCCGTCGGCCGCGGCCGCGCCGCCTTCTTCGGCGGCACAGCGGGTTTCACGACGATGGTGGCCAACGCGGGCGGGCCCGTCATGAGCCTCTACCTGCTCTCGGTGCGGCTGGACAAGCTGACCTTCCTCGGCACCGCGGCGTGGTTCTTCTTCCTCGTCAACGTCTTCAAGCTGCCCTTCAGCATCGGCCTCGGGCTGATCGACGCCGGGTCGCTCCTGCTCGACGCCGCGCTCGTCCCGGCGCTTCTCGCCGGCGCGTGGGTCGGCCGCAGGGTGATCCGCAGGATCCCCCAGGAGACCTTCGAGAAGGTCGTGCTCGTCCTCACCGTGGTCGCCGCGCTCAACCTCGTCCGCTGACCGTTTCGCACCCCCGGCAGGGCCGTCGTCGACCTTGAGTGGTTCGTTCGGACTAGTACCAAAGAACACTGTCCGGGCGATACCGGCGCAGGCGAGCATCGCTCACGGTAGTCGCCCGTCCACCCCACGTCGTCCACCGAAGGACACCGCCATGAGCCTGCGCTCCCGCTCCCCCCGCCTCCTGGCCGCCACCGCGGCCGCCGCCCTCGCCGTCCCCGTCCTGGCCCTCGCCACGGGCGGCCCGGCGGTCGCCGCCAAGTCCGACGGCTGCGTCGGCGGCGGCTACACGCTCGTGAACACGACGACCGGTGCCGCCGTCGCCGGACCCGGCACGGTCCGCAGCGTCCCCGCGGCCTCGTTCGGCACGACGATCGGCGTCCGCGGCCGGTACACGTTCTTCGACGTCCGGCTCGCCGACTTCGCCGTGCTGAACCAGGGCTTCACGGGCGCCGCCAACGAGGAGGACATCACCGGCGGCCGGCGGACCGTCGTCTTCGCGAGCAAGGTGCCGGACCACCGCGGCCTGTCCCTGAGCAGCGCCGTCACCGCCGACACGACCGAGGGCAGCCTCGAGCTCAACCGCACGGGCACCGGCCTGACGATGAAGATCCAGGCCAAGGACTGCGCCCAGGGCGGCATCTTCCAGATGGAGGTGCAGCGCGGGGACGGCACCCGCACCCGCGTCACGCACACCCTCGCGAGTGGCCAGGCGACGAGCCCGTTCTACGTCGACAACCCGAACTTCCGGGCCCGCGTCGGCCAGTACCTCGGCAGCGGCTGCACGAGCGTCGTCACCGGCCCGCCCGGGCAGTTCTGCGTGCAGGTCTCGACCCGCACGAACATCGTCAACGCCGTGTCGGAGGACCTCGTGCTGCGCGACAGCGCGCAGGTCGCCACGCGCATCGCGCAGAGCGACTGCCAGACGGTGACGCCGGTGAGCCCGGCGGTCAACCACTGCGGCAAGGTCAGCGTGTGGGACGTCGCGTCCGGCGGCCGGATGGGCTTCGTCACCGGCGAGGACGCGACCGAGGTGGCCAACCCGCCGACGACGTGCACGTCGAACTGCCAGGCGCAGAACCAGGTCCGCGGCCGCCTCGTCGACCTCGGCATCCCGTTCCCGATCCCGGCCGGCAGCAAGCTCACCCCGAACCGCTCGGCGCTCGCGCTGCCGCCGCTGACCTTCCCGTAAGGACCGGTCAGCGCAGCGCGCCGTGCGGCAGCACGGCGTGCACCCCGAAGGTCTCGTTGGCCACCTGGGTCACCCGCAGGTCGACGACGGCGCTCGCGAGCGCCGTCGCCGTCCCGCGGTCGACGCCGTAGTCGTGCTCGACCCAGGTGACCATCGCGGCGAGGGCCTGCGCCGCCGCCTCGTCGAGGTCGGGGTCGAACCCGAAGGTCGTCCGGCCCGCCGGCGTCACCGCGGGGACGCCGGGGGCCGGGCGGCCGCGGACGACGTCGACGACGCGCTCGGTCGTCATCCCGCACTCCACCGCCGTCCCGCTCACCTCGCCGTCGCCCTGCGCCGCGTGCCCGTCGCCGAGGCTGAGCAGCCCGCCGTCCACCTGGACGGGCAGGTAGAGCGTGCTCCCGGCGACGAGGTCGCGGCAGTCGACGTTGCCGCCGCAGCCGGGCCGTGGCGGCACCGTCGGGTGCTCGCCCGGCTCGGCCGGGGCGACGCCGAGGACGCCGAGGAACGGCGCGAGCCGCACCGTGAACCCGTGCTGGGTGCGCCCGACGCCGTTCGCGACGTCGAGGTCCCACAGCAGCCACGTCGGCTCGCGCGGCACCAGACCCGGCGCCAGGCCCAGCGCCCGGTTCAGCGCGGTGTCCTTCGCGCCGGCGACCGTCCAGCCCCACGGGTCCGGCACGAGGGAGACGAGGCGGACGGCGAGGACGTCGCCCGGCCGCGCCCCGGCCACG
>JBQGCR010000315.1:0-7754 GCA_052038585.1 Kineosporiaceae bacterium | reverse complement strand
AAGGACACCCGGTCGAAGGAGTCGTGCCGGATCGTCAGCTGCTCCCCCGGCCCGCCGAGGAGGACCTCCTCGTGCGCGACGAGCCCGCGCAGCCGGACCGCGTGCACCCGGACGCCGTCGACGTCGGCGCCCCGGGCGTCGTGCCCGGACGTCGTCGCGTCCGGCACCGGTCCGAGGCCCGCCTCGCGCCGGGCGGCGGCGACCGCCTGCGCGGTGTGCCGGGCGGTGCCCGAGGGGGCGTCGACCTTGTCGGGGTGGTGCAGCTCGACGATCTCGACGCTCTCGAAGTGCCGCGCCGCCGCGGCCGCGAACCTCATGGCGAGCACGGCGCCGACGGCGAAGTTCGGCGCGACGAGGACGCCGACGCCGGGCCGGCCGGCGAGCGCCCGCTCGACCTGCGCGAGCCGGTCGGCGGTCCAGCCCGTCGTGCCGACGACGGCGTGCACGCCGGCCTCGACGCAGGCGAGCACGTGCTCGACGGCGACGTCCGGGACGGAGAAGACGACGGCGACGTCGGCCTCGCCGACCCGCGCGACGTCGTCGCCGACGTCGAGGGTCGGGCCGAGCTCGAGCCCGTCGGCCGCCTCGACGGCCCGGCAGACCTCGCGGCCCATCCGGCCCGCGGCGCCGACGACGGCGACCCTCAGCTGCCCGCTCATGCCGGGAACGTCCTTCCCTCGTCGAACGGCCCGACGACGACGAGCGAGCGGGGCTGGGCCGCGAGCCGCGCCGCGAGGGCCTGCACCTGCGACGCGTCGACGGCGCGCACCCGGGCGAGGGACTCCTCGACGCCGGTGAAGTGGCCGTGGACGATCTCCGCCTTGCCCAGGCGGGACATCCGCGAGCCGCTGTCCTCGAGGCCGAGGACGATCCCGCCGCACAGCTGCCCGTGCGCACGGCCGAGCTCCTCGTCGTCGAGGCCGTGCTCGGCGAGGCGCTCGAGCTCGGCGTGGCAGAGCGTGACGACCTCGTCGACCTTCGCCGGCGTGCAGCCGGCGTAGATGCCGAAGTAGCCGGCGTCGCTCCAGGCCGCGGCGAAGGAGTACACCGAGTAGGCGAGCCCCCGCTTCTCGCGGACCTCCTGGAACAGCCGGCTGCTCATCCCCCCGCCGAGCACGGCGTTGAGCACGCTCATGACGTACCGGTCGGGGTCGGTGGCCGTCAGCGCCGGGCAGCCGAGGACGACGGTCGCCGGCGCGGTGGACCGCCGCACGACGAGGGTGCTGCCCTCCCCGGGCAGCGGCAGCGCGTCGGGGGCGCCGGCGGCCGGGCGGCGCGCGACGGGCGCCGCGGCGGGGTCGAGGTCCCAGCCGCTCCCCCGCAGGTGCGCCTCGACCGCCGCGCAGAGCGCGTCGTGCTCGACCCCGCCCGCGGCGGTGAGGACGAGCGTCGGCGCCCCGTAGTGCTCGGCGTAGTGCGCCGCGATGTCGTCGCGCCCGACGGCCTCGATCGTGTCCTCGGTGCCGCCGATCGGGCGGGCGAGGGGGTGCCGGCCGAGGACGACCTCGCCGAAGCGCTCGTGCGCGACGTCCCCCGGGTCGTCGTCGTTCATGGCGAGCTCTTCGAGGATGACGCCGCGCTCGTTCTCGACGTCGTCGGGGTCGAGCGTGGCGCCGGTGACCATGTCGAGGAGCACGTCGACGGCCAGGTCGAGGTCGTCGTCGAGCACCCGCGCGTAGTAGCACGTGTGCTCCTTGCCGGTCACCGCGTTGGCCTCGCCGCCGACGGCGTCGAACGCCGTGGCGATGTCCATCGCGGTGCGCCGGCCGGTGCCCTTGAAGAGCAGGTGCTCGAGGAAGTGCGTCGAGCCGTGGTGGCCGCTCGCCTCGTCACGGGACCCGACGCCGACCCAGGCGCCGAAGGTCGCCGACCGCAGGCCCGGCATGGACTCGGTCAGCACCCGGACGCCGCCGGGGGGGACGGAACGGCGCACGAGTGCGCCGCCGTCCTCCCCCGCGACGACGGATGCGGCCGACGGTGTTCCCGCGGGGACGAGCGGGAGCGGGACGGCCGCCACGCGTCAGGCGTCGGCCGTGGCCGGCGCGGCGCTCTCGGCGGCCACGGCCGCGGACTCCTCGAGCACCGGGACGAGCGACAGCTTGCCGCGCGGGTCGATCGCGGAGATCTCGACCTGGACCTTCTGGCCCACGCCGAGGACGTCCTCGACGTTCTCCACGCGCTTGCCGCCGACCATCTTGCGGATCTCGGAGATGTGCAGCAGGCCGTCCTTGCCCGGCAGGAGCGAGACGAAGGCGCCGAACGTCGTCGTCTTGACGACGGTGCCCATGTACCGCTCGCCGACCTCCGGCATCGTCGGGTTGGCGATCGCGTTGACCGCCGCCCGCGCCGCCTCGGCCGAGGGGCCGTCGGTCGCGCCGATGTAGACGGTGCCGTCGTCCTCGATGGAGATGTCGGCGCCGGTGTCGGCCTGGATCTGGTTGATCATCTTGCCCTTGGGGCCGATGACCTCGCCGATCTTGTCGACCGGGACGTTGACCGTGATGACCCGCGGGGCGAACGGCGACATCTCGTCGGGGGCGTCGATGGCCTCGGCCATGACGTCGAGGATGTGCAGCCGCGCGTCGCGGGCCTGGGTCAGCGCACCGGCGAGGACCGACGCCGGGATGCCGTCGAGCTTGGTGTCGAGCTGGATCGCCGTTACGAAGTCCTTCGTGCCGGCGACCTTGAAGTCCATGTCGCCGAAGGCGTCCTCGGCACCGAGGATGTCGGTGAGCGCCGCGTAGCGGGTCTCGCCGTCGACCTCGTCGGAGACCAGGCCCATGGCGATGCCGGCGACCGGCGCCTTGAGCGGCACGCCGGCGTTGAGCAGCGACAGGGTCGACGCGCAGACCGAGCCCATCGAGGTCGAGCCGTTGGAGCCGAGGGCCTCGGACACCTGCCGGATCGCGTAGGGGAACTCCTCGCGGGTCGGCAGCACGGGCATGAGGGCCCGCTCGGCGAGCGCTCCGTGGCCGATCTCGCGGCGCTTCGGCGACCCGACGCGGCCGGTCTCGCCGGTCGAGTACGGCGGGAAGTTGTAGTTGTGCATGTACCGCTTGCGCGTCTCCGGCGAGAGCGTGTCGAGCTGCTGCTCCATGCGGAGCATGTTGAGCGTCGTCACGCCGAGGATCTGGGTCTCGCCGCGCTCGAAGAGCGCCGAGCCGTGCACGCGCGGGATGACCTCGACCTCGGCCGAGAGCTGGCGGATGTCGGCCAGCCCGCGGCCGTCGATGCGCACCTTGTCGCGCAGGATGCGCTGGCGGACGAGCTTCTTCGTGACCGACCGGTAGGCGGCCGAGAGCTCCTTGTCGCGCCCCTCGAAGGCCTCGCCGAGCGAGGCCTTCATCGCGTCCTTGATCTCGTCGAGGCGCGCCTCGCGCTCCTGCTTGCCCGCGATGGTCAGGGCCTGCGCGAGGTCGGCGGCGACGGCCTGCTCGACCGCGGCGTACGCGTCGTCGGCGTAGTCCGGGAAGGTCGGGTAGGCGGCGGTCGGCTTGGCGGCGACCGCGGCGACCTCGGCCTGCGCCCGGCAGAGCTCGGCGATGAACGGCTTGGCGGCCTCGAGGCCCTGCGCGACGACCTCCTCGGTCGGCGCGGCGGCGCCCTCGGAGATGAGGGTCCACGAGCCGTCGGTGGCCTCGGCCTCGACCATCATGATCGCGACGTCGGACGAGCCGTCGGCCTTGGTGACGACGCGGCCGGCGACGACCATGTCGAACACGGCGCGCTCGGTCTCGCTGTGCCGCGGGAACGCGACCCACTGACCGTCGACGAGGGCGACGCGGACGCCGCCGATCTGGCCGGAGACGGGCAGGCCGGACAGCTGCGTCGACAGGCTCGCCGCGTTGATGGCGACGACGTCGTACTGGTCGTCCGGGTTGAGCGCCATGACGGTGATGACGACCTGGACCTCGTTGCGCAGGCCCTTGACGAAGGACGGGCGCAGCGGGCGGTCGATGAGCCGGCAGGTGAGGATCGCGTCGGTGCTCGGGCGGCCCTCGCGGCGGAAGAAGGAGCCGGGGATCTTGCCCGCGGCGTACATGCGCTCCTCGACGTCGACCGTCAGGGGGAAGAAGTCGAAGTGGTCCTTCGGCGTCTTCCCGGCCGTCGTCGCCGAGAGCAGCATCGTGTCGTCGTCGAGGTACACCGCGACGGACCCGGCGGCCTGGCGGGCCAGCCGGCCGGTCTCGAAGCGGACGGTGCGCGTGCCGTGCGTGCCGTTGTCGAGCACTGCCTCGGCGAAGGTGATGTCGGGACCCTCCATGGGTCGCCTCCGTTCTGTGGCGCCCGGCACCTGCCGGTGCGCCGCGTCGCGGAGCGGGGCGTGGTCCGGGCGTGGGATCCGGTCTTCGATCGAGGCCCACGGGGCGGCGCGCAGCGCTGGTGCGCTGCGCACGGCGTCGTCCCGGAGGCCACTACCGAGGACCGGGCGCTGCGGATGGCCCGACGCTCCTGGTGTGTTCGGATCGGTCTTCAGTTGTCCCTGCGGTCGTTCCTTCGGTGCTGCGTGCGGTCCTGCGACGAGGCCGCGGCCCCCGGGAGGGGACCGCGGCCTCGGTGGCTCACCGGCGCAGGCCGAGCCGCTCGATCAGCGAGCGGTAGCGGGCGATGTCGGTGCGCTGCAGGTACTGCAGGAGCCGGCGGCGCTGACCGACGAGGATCAGCAGGCCACGGCGGCTGTGGTGGTCGTGCTTGTGCTCCTTGAGGTGCTCGGTGAGGTCCTTGATGCGCTGGGTGAGCATCGCGACCTGGACCTCCGGGGAGCCCGTGTCGTTCTCGCCCGTGGCGAACTCGGCCATGATCTTCTGCTTCGTTGCGGCGTCGAGGGCCACATGCACTCCTTCGGAGGTCGTTGCGCGGCGCACCGGGGCTCGTTCACCCGGGCACTCTGGATCCGCGGCCGTTCTGACGGCACCGGTCAGGCTACCAGCGACGGACGCAGGGTCACGATTCGGGGTCGGCGGGCTGCGCGGCGAGCACGGCGCGGGTGCGCTCGACGTCGTCGCGCATCTGCGCGACGAGCGGCTCGACACCGTCGAAGCGCAGCGTCGGGCGCAGCCGCTCGACGAGCTCGACCGCCACGGTCTCGCCGTAGAGGTCGAGGTCGGTCCGGTCGAGCACGTAGGACTCCACGCGGCGCTGGACGCCGTCGAAGGTCGGGTTGGTGCCGATGGAGACCGCCGCGGGCAGGCGGCGGTCGGCGTCGTCGTCGGGGCGGTCGAGCCGGACCAGCCACCCCGCGTAGACCCCGTCCGCCGGGACGACGCCGACGCTGTCCGCGGCGAGGTTCGCCGTCGGGTAGCCGAGCTCGCGGCCGCGGTGGTCGCCGTGCACGACGACCCCGGTCACCCGGTGCGGGCGCCCGAGCGCGACGGCGGCCTCGGCGACGTCGCCCGCGGCGATGACCTCGCGCAGCCACGTCGAGGAGAACCGGCCCGCGCTCGCGGCGTCCCCGAGGTCGGCGACGACGGTGACCTCGAAGCCGTGGACGGCGCCGAGCTCGCGCAGCGTCCCGACGTCGCCGGAGTTGCGGTGGCCGAACCGGGTGTCCCGCCCGACGACGACGTCGCGGGCGTGCAGCCGGCCGACGACGACCTCCTCGACGAACCGCTGCGGGCTCCACGCGGCGAGCTCGAGGGTGAAGGGCAGGACGAGGACGGCGTCCAGGCCCGTGCCGGCGAGCAGCTCGAGGCGGTGCTCGGCCGTCACGAGCCGCTCCGGGGCGGCCTCGGGGCGCAGCACCTCGAGCGGGTGCGGCTCGAAGGTGATCGCGACGGACTGCGCCCCGTGCCGGGCGGCGGTGCTCACGACGACGTCCAGGACGGCCCGGTGCCCGGCGTGGACGCCGTCGAAGTTGCCGATCGTCACGACCGTCGGGCCCAGGTCGCCCGGCACGTCACCGGGTGTCGTCCACCGCTGCACGGGTCCACTGTGCCAGCCCCGCCGGCGCCCGCGAGCACCGCCGTCGTCCCGCGGCCGTCCGACGTCAGCGTCCACCGCTGCGTCGTCCCGCGCGCGGTGACGTCGACGACGACCTGCGTGGCGCTCACGCTGCCGCGGACGACGACCGACGAGTCGGGGACGCCCGCGGCGCGCGGGACGACGACGGTCGCGAGGACCGGCGAGGTCCCCGCGGCGAGCGCCCGCACCTGCGGGGACGGCACGAGCGAGCCGTACGCCGGGGACACCCAGCCGCCCCACGGGGTCGTGCTCCCGGTGAGGGTCTGCAGCCGCGACCCGCCGGCGAGCCAGCGCAGGCTCACCCCGGCCCGGCCCGCGTCGGCGGCCGCCGTGGAGGGTCGCAGCCTCACCCGGCTGCCCGTGGGGACGTTCCAGCGCTGCTCCGCGGTGATGCTGCGCCGTGACGTCAGCCGGTCGACGACGAGCAGCCAGCGGCCGCCGCGGGAGAACAGGACCGTGCGGCGCAGGCCGACGCCGGAGGCCGCGTAGCTCGGGTCGACGAGGTCGACGAGGTCGCCGCGGACGTCGCTCGTCGCGGTGAGCACGCTCGCCCCGCGTGCGGCCGAGTCGGTCAGGCCGGTCACGGTGACGACGTTGTGCGCCGCCCGGGAGCGGACGTAGGCCCGGCGGGCGTCGCCGGCGTAGCGGTACTGCCCCGCGTCGAGCAGCTGCGGGCCCCCGTCGGAGTACAGCGTGACCGAGCCGACGTCGTGGTGGCCGTGGTAG
This sequence comes from Kineosporiaceae bacterium, assembly GCA_052038585.1. Classification (GTDB taxonomy): domain Bacteria; phylum Actinomycetota; class Actinomycetes; order Actinomycetales; family Kineosporiaceae; genus JBQGCR01. The sequence goes on along the minus strand of JBQGCR010000315.1, from coordinate 1,067 downwards.
GGCACCGGGTGGCCCGACCCGTACCGCAGGGACCACCACGACTCCTGGGAGAAGGGCCGCACGGTCCCCCAGCCGGTCCGGCCGAGGACGAAGCCGCCGTCGTAGCGGGCGAAGGTCCGGGGCGGGACCGGGCCGCGGGCGCCGAGCGAGCCGGCGTACTCCGCGACGGTCCCGGCGACGCTCGGCAGGTGCACCGGCTCGGCGACGGCGTCGCCGAGGGCCTCGACGAGACCGTCCGGGCGGACGGCCATCGCGACGAACTCCGGGATCCGCCGGGCCCGGTCCAGGGCCGGGTCGGGCGTCGCCCCGCAGGCCCGCACGCGCGTCACGGCGTCGTCGAGCCAGGCGTACCAGGAGACCGAGTACGACGTCGCCCCCTCGGTGGTCGAGCCGTCGGCGAGGACGACCCGGCGCGTGACGTCGGCCTTCCGGGCGAGCGCGAGGGCCTTGGCGCGGCTGTCGCGCAGCGTGCAGGCCGAGGCGAACAACCCCATCTGCTGCCACAGCGCGGTGTTGTCCCGCGGCTCCCAGCGCGACGCCGGCGACAGGTACGCGACGTGCCGGGCGATCGCCGTCGCGAGCCAGCGCTCCCCGCCGCGCGGTCCGGCCGCGGCGCACGCCAGGGTGAGCTGGCGCTGGCCCTCGACGAGCAGGCGGTACCTCCCCCACCCGTCGCCCGTGCCGGGCGGGTTGTCGTCGACCCAGTCGCGGACGACGGCGTAGAACCGGTCCACCATCGCCCGGTCGTCCGTCCGGACGCCCTCGCGCAGCAGCGGGAGGAGCCAGTGGAGGCCGTGGACGTTCGCGTTGCCGGAGGCGTCGAGGGTCTTCTGGGGCTTCCAGGAGGGGTCGGCGGCGAGCACGAGGGTGCCGTAGTGGCCCAGGCGCACGCGGCCCGCCATGGCGGCGGCGGCCCGCGCCGGGTCGTCGGCGCGGGCGCCCCAGTGCCCGAGGCGGCACTGCGTCGCCGCCGCGGCCCGGTCGACGGTCGCCACGTGCGCGCCCGGCCCGGGCAGCACCCCCGACGCCGCCGCGCACGCGATGACGACGAGGGCCGCGTGGCCGGT
>JBQGCR010000314.1:0-2765 GCA_052038585.1 Kineosporiaceae bacterium | reverse complement strand
GGCGGGCCGGGGGGGCGGGCCGCATCGCGGCGGCCCGCCCCCTCGGCGTCACGGTGGTGTCAGCGGGGCGAGGTCACTCGCCGGCCGCGACGATGTTGACGACCTTGCGGCCGCGCTTGGTGCCGAACTGCACCGCGCCGGCGGCGAGGGCGAACAGCGTGTCGTCGCCACCGCGGCCGACGTTCTCGCCCGGGTGGAAGTGCGTGCCGCGCTGGCGGACGAGGATCTCGCCGGCGTTGACGGCCTGGCCGCCGAAGCGCTTCACGCCGAGCCGCTGCGCGTTGGAGTCGCGGCCGTTCCGCGTGGAGCTGGCGCCCTTCTTGTGTGCCATGGGTCCCTAGCCTGCCTTCTGCTGGTGCGTCGTCGGGGGCGTCCGCGGGGCGCCGGTGGGCGCCCGCAGGGTCACGAGGAGATGTCGGTGACCTTGACCTGCGTCAGGTGCTGGCGGTGCCCCTGGCGCTTGCGGTACCCGGTCTTGTTCTTGAACTTCATGATGTGGATCTTGGGGCCCTTGGCCGGGGCGACGATCTCGGCGGTGACGGACGCGTTGGCCAGGGCGGCCGCGTCCGAGGTCACCGAGGTGCCGTCGACGAGCAGCAGCGGCTGCAGCGTGAGCGTCGAGCCCGGCTCACCGGCCACCTTGTCGATGGTCAGGACGTCGCCGACGGACACCTTCTCCTGCCGGCCACCGGCGCGGACGATCGCGTACACGTTGAGACTCGCTCTCTATCTTCGGTCCGGGTGCACCGCCCCGCCTCCGCGTCCTCCGCCGGGCCCGTGACGGGCGGCTGGGGACGAGGTCCGGGGCTGGCGTACGAAGCGCCCCGTGGAGGGCGCACCAAGGGTCAAGGGTACGGAGCGCGGCGGGCCAGGGTCAAACCGGCCCGCCGCGTCCGCGACGTCAGGCGTCGACGGGCTCGGGCCGGGAGGCGGTGTCGGCGTCGCCCTCGCCCTCCGGCCGGTGGGCCGGGGGCTGCGGCTTGGGCAGCGCCGCCTGGTTGCCGCCCTGGTTGGCGCCCTGGTTGGCGCCCTGGTTGCCGCCCTGGTTGCCGCCGCGGCCCCGGCGTCCGCCGCCGTTGCCGCCGCCGCCGTTGCCACCGCTGTTGCCACCGCCGCCGTTGCCACCGCCGCGGGGCTGGTCGCCGCCCTGCTTCTTCTCGACGGGCTCGTCGTGGAGCAGGACGCCCCGGCCGTTGCAGTGCTCGCAGGGCTCGCTGAAGACCTCGATGAGGCCCTGGCCGACCCGCTTGCGGGTCATCTGGACCAGGCCGAGCGACGTGACCTCGGCGACCTGGTGCTTGGTGCGGTCCCGGCCGAGGCACTCCAGGAGCCGGCGGAGCACGAGGTCGCGGTTGCTCTCCAGCACCATGTCGATGAAGTCGACGACGATGATCCCGCCGATGTCGCGCAGCCGGAGCTGGCGGACGATCTCCTCGGCGGCCTCGAGGTTGTTCTTCGTCACCGTCTCCTCGAGGTTGCCCCCGGAGCCGGTGAACTTGCCGGTGTTGACGTCGACGACCGTCATCGCCTCGGTGCGGTCGATGACGAGGGAGCCGCCGCTGGGCAGCCACACCTTGCGGTCGAGCGCCTTGGCGAGCTGCTCGTCGATGCGGTGCCGGGCGAAGACGTCGCCGTCGCCGTCCCACTTCTCGAGCCGCTCGACGAGGTCGGGCGCCACGTGGCCGATGTAGGACTGCAGCGTCTCCCACGCCTCGTCGCCCGAGACGACGAGCTTGGCGAAGTCCTCGTTGAAGATGTCGCGGACGACGCGGATCGCGAGGTCCGGCTCGCCGTAGAGCATGGTCGGCGGGTTGACGGACTTCGCCTTGCGGGCGATGTCCTCCCACTGCGCCTGGAGCCGGGTGACGTCGCGCTCGAGCTCCTCCTCGCTCGCCCCCTCGGCCGCGGTGCGGACGATGACGCCCGCGTTCTCGGGCACGACCTGGCGCAGCACCTTCTTGAGCCGCGCGCGCTCGTTGTCGGGCAGCTTGCGGCTGATCCCGGTCATCGAGCCGTCCGGCACGTAGACGAGGTAGCGGCCGGGCAGCGACACCTGGCTCGTCAGGCGCGCGCCCTTGTGGCCGACGGGGTCCTTCGTCACCTGGACGAGCACCGGCTCGCCGGACTTCAGCGCGTGCTCGATGCGGCGCGGCTGCCCCTCGAGGCCCGCGGCGTCCCAGTTGACCTCGCCGGCGTAGAGCACGGCGTTGCGGCCCTTGCCGATGTCGACGAACGCCGCCTCCATGCTCGGCAGGACGTTCTGCACCTTGCCGAGGTAGACGTTGCCGACCATCGAGGTCTGGCTGCGCCGGGCGACGTAGTGCTCGACGAGCACGTCGTCCTCGAGGACGCCGATCTGCGTGCGGCCCTCCTTCTCCCGGACGACCATGACCCGCTCGACGCTCTCGCGCCGGGCGAGGAACTCGGCCTCGGTGATGACCGGTCGGCGCCGGCCGGCCTCGCGGCCCTCGCGGCGGCGCTGCTTCTTGGCCTCGAGGCGGGTCGAGCCCCGCACGGCCGTGACGTCCTCGGACGGCGCGCGCTCCGCGCGACGGCGGGGCTCGCGCACCCGGGTGACGGTGCCCGGCCGTGCCCGCCGGTGTCCGCCGGGTCGTTCGCGGTGACCTCGGGGGTGTCGTCGGATCCCGAGCGGCGACGACGGCGGCGCCGGCGACGGCTGCCGCTGGACCGTTCGGCATCGCCGTCCGCGTCGGCCTCGTCCGACCCGCCGGTGTCGGTGCCGTCCTCGTCGCCGGAGGCGGGCT
>JBQGCR010000313.1:0-6147 GCA_052038585.1 Kineosporiaceae bacterium | reverse complement strand
GGGCGCACGGCGGGCCGCGGCGCGGCCCGCGGCCTGCGCCGCGCGACCCATGCCCGGGGGGCCGGCGAGTCCGGCCTGAGCCGGGTGCTCGAGCTGCACCTCGTCTCGACGGCCGCGGACACCCTCGTCGTCACCGCGCTGGCGAGCACGGTCTTCTTCGCGGTGCCGACCGACGAGGCGCGCGGTCGGGTCATGACCTCGCTGCTCGTGACGATGGTGCCGTTCATCCTCCTCGCCCCGGTCCTCGGGCCCCTGCTCGACCGGTTCCGCCGCGGCCGGCGCTACGCGCTGGGGACGACGATGGTCGTGCGGGCCTTCCTCGCCTGGGTCATGGCCGGCGCGGTCGCCGGCGTGACCGGCGAGGAGGGCGTCGGGCTGTACGTCGGCGCGTTCGGGTTCCTCGTCTGCCAGAAGGCCTACCTCGTGACCCGGGCCGCCGCCGTCCCCCGCGTGCTGCCGCGCGGCAGCGGGCTCGTCCAGGCCAACGCCCGGATCTCCCTGGCGGGGGTCGCGGCGATGGCCGTCTCCGCCCCGCTCGGCGCCGGGCTCACGGCGTGGCTCGGGCCGCACTGGACGCTGCGGCTGGCGTTCGCCGTCTTCGCGGCCGGCACGGTCCTCGCGCTCGCCCTGTCCCCGGCGGTCGACTCGGCCGCCGGCGAGGTCGACGCCCGGATCTCCCGGGCTGCCGAGCCGGACGGCCGCCCCGAGTCGTGGAGCATCGGGCCCTACGTCGTCCTCGGGCTGCGGGCCAACGCCGCGCTGCGGGCGTTCACCGGCTTCCTCACCCTGTTCCTCGCGTTCCGGCTGCGGACCGAGCCGCTGCCGGGCGTCGGGGCGAGCACCGCCGTCGTCCTCGTCGTCGCGCTCGCGGGGGTGGGCGGCGGCGTCGGGACCGCCCTCGGCAGCGCCCTGCGCCGGGTGACCCCCGAGCTCGTCGTCGCCGGTGCCGTCGCCGTCTGCGCGCTCGCGGCGGCGTGGTCGGCGCTCGCCTACGGCCTGTGGCCGGTGCTCGCCGTCGCGCTCGTCGCCGGGCTCGCCCAGTCCCTCGGCAAGCTCTGCCTCGACGCGCTCGTGCAGCGGGAGGTCCCCGAGCAGGTCCGGACGTCGGCCTTCGCCCGCTCCGAGACCGTCCTGCAGCTCGCCTGGGTGGTCGGCGGGCTCGTCGGGCTCGTCCTGCCGCTGTCCGGCTCGTGGGGCCTGGGCATCGCGGCGCTGGCGACGGCGGGCGCGACGGTCACCGCCGTCGCCGACCTGCGCCGGCTGCCCCGCCGGCGCTGAGCCGGCCCTGAGCCGGCCCTCGGCGGGGCTCAGGCCTCGAGGTCGTCCGCGACGGCCCGGAGCACGGTGGCGACCTTGTGGGCGGCCTGCTTGTCGGGGTAGCGGCCGCGGTGCAGCGAGCTCGACACGCCGTCGAGGAGCTTGATGAGGTCCTCGATGATGACGGTCATGTCCTCGGCCGGCTTCCGCGTGGCCTTGGAGACCGAGGGCAGCGGGTCGAGGAGCCGGACGGACAGCGCCTGCGGGCCGCGGCGGCCGTCGGCGACGCCGAACTCGACGCGGGCGCCGGGCTTGAGCGCGGTGGTGCCCTCGGGCAGGGCCGACACGTGGACGAAGACCTCCCCGCCGGCGTCGTCGGCGAGGAAGCCGAAGCCCTTGTCGGCGTTGAAGAACTTCACCTTGCCAGTCGGCACGTCGGAACCCCTGCTCAGCACTGTCTGATGTGACCCGGTCGCCCCCAGGCTAGCCTCTCGCCGGGGCCGGGACGCGTCCGGTCACTAGGCTCGTGCCCGTGACCACCCCGCCCGGCGACCGCCGCACCCCGACCGACTCCCTGGCCCTCGTCGGCGGGCTCGTCTTCGCCGCCGGGATCGTCGTGCTCGCCGTCGTCGTCGTCGCCAACCTCGGTCTCGGGGCGGACCTGCCCGGCTGGTTCGTCGCGACGGCGGGGGCGCTGGTGTCGGCCGGCTTCGCGGGGGGTCTCGTCGGGATCGCGCTCGCCGTCCTGCGCCGCCGGGGGCGGTGAGCGGCTACGCCGCCCGGTGCCCGGCGAGCCAGGCGGGGAAGCCGAGCAGGTCGGGCAGGACGACGTCGGCGCCGGCGTCGGTGAGCGCCGCCGCGTCGTGCGGGCCGGTCGCCACGGCGACCGCCACGGCGTCGGCCGCGCGGGCGGCCGCGACGTCGCCGGGGTGGTCCCCGACGTAGACGGCGGCGCCGTGCTCGCGCAGCGCCTCGCCCTTGGCCGCGGCGAAGAGGCCGCCGACGACGACGGGGTCGTCGGGGCCGCCGGTGAGCAGGCCGACGTGCGCCAGGACGGCGCGCACCGCCGGCTCGACCTTGGCCGAGACGACGACGACCCGGCCGCCGGCGGCCCGGACGGCGTCGACCGTCTCCCGGGCGCCGGGCAGGAGCGTCACCGTCGGGACCCCGACGGTCGGGTAGAGCTCGCGGTAGCGGGCGACGACGGGCTCGACGTCGACGTCCGGGGCCACCCCGGTGATCGTCGCGTCGAGCGGGACGCCGACCCACGGCCACAGGTCGGCGTCGTCGACCTCGGCCCCCGCCTCCGCGAGCGCCACCCGCAGGGTGTCGCAGATGCTGGCGCGGGAGTCGACGAGGGTCATGTCGAGGTCGAAGCCGACGGTGAGGGGCACGACGACCACCCTACGGGCGGGCGCCGTGCCCCCACGGTCAGAGCCCCGGCACGAACGGCGCGATGGGCGCCGGCTTCGTGTCGCGCGCGGCCTTCGCCGCGGCCCGCGCCTGGAACGGCTGGGCGTCGCCGACGCAGCTCGTCACCGGGCGCGGCATCGCGGTGCCGAGCAGGTAGCCGTGGACCGCGTCGTCGACGCAGGCGGACGTCCCGTAGGCCGTGTGGCCCCAGCTGTCGCTGGAGACGAGGCGGCTGTTCGGGAGCAGCTTGAACGCCTTGACGGCGCCGGCGTAGTTCGTCGCGGGGTCGTAGAGGTTGCCGACGACGAGCACCGGCGCCGCGGTCCGCTTCGTGAAGGGACCGCGGTAGGCGTCCTCGTCGACCGCGCCCCACGTGTCGGCGGCGCAGGGCGCGGAGCCCCAGAGCCAGGCGCGGCCGAAGTAGGGCGCCCGCGCGTCGGCCTTCGGCGCCCAGCGGCGCCAGGCGTTGCCGTCGGCGGGGTTGAGGCTGTCCGAGCAGAGCACGGCCGTGAACGTCTCGATCGAGTTGTCGTACGGGAACGCCAGGCGCCCGGCGGCGGCACGCTCCCGGACGCCGGTGACGTGGCGCGCGACGGCGGTGCGCGCCGCCCGGACGTCGGCCGCGGCGACGCCCTGGGGCGCGGAGAGCACCCACATGTCCTGGAGGAAGGCGGCCAGGTCACGGCCGACCGCGGGGTCGTAGAGGCTGCCGAGGGCCACGCTCACGAGCGTCGGGTAGTCGACGGTGAACGAGCCGAACGGGTCCTCGATGACGACCGGCTGCGCCTTCAGCCGGTCGGCGAGCACGGCGAAGCGCCGCTGCGGGTCACCGTTCGCGAAGGGGCACGCGGGCCGACCCGCGGCGTCGCAGCGGCGCAGGAACTCGGTGAGCGCCTGCGAGGCGCCGTCGGCGGACAGGATCCGGTCGGTCACGGGACGGTCCTTCGTCGCCGGCGTCCCGGCCCAGCCGACGGGGTCGAGCACGCCGTCGACGACGATGCGCCGCACCCGGTCGGGGAACATGTTCGCGTACGTCTGGCCGAGCTGGGTGCCGTAGGAGAACCCGAGGTAGGTGAGCTTGTCGTCGCCGACGGCGCGCCGGACGACGTCCATGTCGCGGGCGACCTCGGCGGTCGACATCGAGCCGGCGAGCGGCTGGCCCGTCGTCGCGCAGCCGCGCCCGAGCGCGGCCGAGGAGGCGACGTACGCCTTCTCCTCCGCCGCGGTCAGCGGGAAGGGCACCTGCAGGCCGGCGAGCGCCCGGCCCTGCGCCGGGACGCCGGGGAAGCAGCGCAGCGCCGCGCTGTAGCCGATCCCGCGCGGGTCGACGCCGACGACGTCGAAGCGCTCGAGCAGGTCCCGGCCGAGGAAGAACGGCGCGGCGAGGGCGATCTGGACGGCCGAGCCGCCCGGACCGCCGGGGTTGACGAAGAGCGTGCCGATCTTGCGGGCCGGGTCGACGGCGCGGACCCGGCCGAGCGCGACGGTCGTCGTCGGGCCGGTCGGGTCGTCGTAGTCGAGCGGCAGGCGCAGCGTCGCGCAGTCGCCCTGGCCGACGCTGCCGGGGCAGGGGAACCAGGCGATCTTCGGTGTCGGGACGCGGTCGACGCGTCGCGCCTCGGCCGCGACCGTGCGGTCTGCGACCGGTGCGGACGGCGCCGCGGCCGCGGCCGTCGTCGTCGTCCCGACGAGCGGGACCGCGACGGCGACCGCCGCGGCGACCGCGAGCAGCCGCCGGGCCGGTGACGTGGAGGGACGTGGGAATGGCATGGCTCGGACCCCTTCGAGCGGTGACGCCCCGGGCGGTCGCCCGGCGCGGCGCACAGTCAAGCGGACCCGACCGACACCCGGCCCTGGGGGTAACCCCATGACGCGCTCGGGGACGGCTCAGGCGTGGCGTACCGCGGCGGCGTCCTCCAGGCCGAGGATCGCCACCGCCTGCTCGCGCATCTCGACCTTGCGGACCTTGCCGGTCACCGTCATGGGGAAGCCGTCGACGACGTGCACGTAGCGCGGGACCTTGTAGTGCGCGAGGCGCCCGGAGCAGAACTCCCGCACGGCCTCGGCGGTGAGCGGCGCCCGCCCGGCCTTCATGACGACCCAGGCCATGAGCTCCTCGCCGTAGCGGACGTCGGGGACGCCGACGACCTGGACGTCGGCGATGTCCGGGTGGGTGTAGAGGAACTCCTCGATCTCGCGCGGGTAGACGTTCTCGCCGCCGCGGATGACGAGGTCCTTGATCCGGCCGGAGATGTTGACGTAGCCCTGCACGTCCATGACGGCGAGGTCGCCGGTGTGCATCCACCCCGCCGCGTCGATCGCCTCGGCGGTCTTGTCCGGCTCGTCCCAGTAGCCGAGCATGACCGAGTAGCCGCGGGTGCACAGCTCGCCGGCGGTGCCGCGCGGCACCTCGAGGCCGGTCACCGGGTCGACGATCTTCACCTCGACGTGCGGCATGACGGTGCCGACCGTCGTCGTCCTGCGGTCCAGGTCGTCCTCGCGGCGGGTCATCGTCGACACCGGGGAGGTCTCGGTCATGCCGTAGGCGATCGTCACCTCGGCCATGTGCATCTCGTCGACGACGCGCTTCATGACCTCGACCGGGCACGGCGAGCCGGCCATGATCCCGGTCCGCAGCGTGGAGAGGTCGTACTCGGCGAAGGAGTCGAGGCCGAGCTCGGCGATGAACATCGTCGGGACGCCGTACAGGCTCGTGCAGCGCTCGTCCTGGACGGCGCGCAGGGTGGCGGCCGGGTCGAACGTCGGGGCCGGGACGACCATCGCGGCCCCGTGCGAGGTGGCCGCGAGGTTGCCCATGACCATGCCGAAGCAGTGGTAGAAGGGCACGGGGATGCACATCCGGTCGGTCTCGGTGAGCCCGATGACCTCCCCGACGAAGTAGCCGTTGTTGAGGATGTTGTGGTGCGAGAGCGTGGCGCCCTTGGGGAAGCCGGTCGTCCCGCTCGTGTACTGGATGTTGATCGGGTCGTCGAAGCTCAGGGTGGCGGCGCGCTCGCGCAGCCGCAGGTGGTCGGCCTGCGCGCCGGTGCGGACCAGGGCGGCCCAGGAGTCGTCGCCGATCCACACGACCTCGCGCAGGTCCGGCGCCTGCCCGCGGACCTCCTCGACCATCCCGCGGTAGTCCGACGTCCGGTAGGCGACGGCGCTGACGAGCACGGCCATCCCGGACTGGCGCAGCACGTAGGCGAGCTCGTGGGAGCGGTAGGCCGGGTTGACGTTGACGAGGACCGCGCCGATCTTGGCCGTCGCGTACTGCACGAGCGTCCACTCCGCGCAGTTGGGCGACCAGATGCCCACCCGGTCGCCCTTCTCGACGCCGAGGGCCATGAGGCCGAGGGCGACCTCGTCCACCTCGGTGTCGAGCTCGCTGTACGTCCAGCGCCGGTTCGTCGGGACGTCGACGAGCGCCTCCCGGTCGCCGAAGCGGGCCACCGTCCGCTCGAAGTTCGCGCCGAT
>JBQGCR010000312.1:0-1936 GCA_052038585.1 Kineosporiaceae bacterium | reverse complement strand
CGCCCGTCGTCACGACGTGCAACGGCAAGGGCGTCCTCCCCGAGCACCATCCGCTGTCCGCCGGCGCGTCCGTGCGGCTCGCGGCGGTCGAGGAGGAGGCCGCGCGCTGCGACGTCCTGCTCGCCGTGGGCACCCAGCTCGGCGAGGGCGAGCTGTGGGAGAACCGGCTGCCCGCGGCCCGGCTCGTGCGGGTGGACGTCGACCCCGACGGGCTGCTCGCCAACCGGACGCCGGAGGTCGGCCTGCTCGGCGACGCCGCGAGCGTGCTCGACGCGGTGCTCGACGCGCTGCCGGACGGCGCGGCGGCTCCCTCGGGCGCCGGCGTCGAGCGGGCGGCGCGGCTGCGCGCGGCGTGCGACGCCGAGGTGCGTGCCGAGGCCGGCCCGCTCGCGGACCTGCACGACGCCCTGAACGGCGTCCTGCCGGACGGCACGGTGCTCGCCGGGGACTCCTCGCAGGTGACCTACGCGGCGGGGGCGCACCTGCACCCGGCGGACGCCCCCGACCGCTTCCTCTACATGCCGACCTTCGCCACCCTCGGGTACGCCCTGCCCGCGGCGCTCGGCTCGCTCGTCGCCGCGCCGGACCGGCCCGCGGTCGCCGTGCTCGGCGACGGCGCCTTCCTCTTCTCGGTCGCCGAGCTCGCGACGGCCGTCGAGGTGGGCCGGCCGCTGCCCGTCGTCGTCGTCGACAACGGCGGCTACGGCGAGATCCGCGAGCAGCAGGAGCGCCGTGGCATCCCGCCGGTCGGGGTCGACCTGCACGTGCCGGACCTCGCCGCCCTCGGACGGGCGTTCGGCGGCGCGGGTGTCGACGCCGACGACGCCGACGACGTCGCCCGGCACGTCGCGACCGCGCTGGCCACCCCCGGCCCGACGGTCGTGCGCGTGCGGCTCTGAGGTCCGGACGGCACGATCGCCAGGGTGAGCACCGTGGTCCCCGGGGGACGTCTCGACCTCGCCGGCGCCGTCCTCGTCGCGGGCGGGTCTGCGGCCGAGGTGACGGTGCACGACCTCGACGCCGTCGCCGGCCCCGACGGCGTCGGGGTGCTCACCGGGCACCTCGCGGCGGCGGGCGCGGGCGCCGCGCCGCTCGCGGAGGCGTTGTCGCGCAGCGGGTTCGACGCGCGGTCCTGCGTCCACGTGACGAGCGTCCCGGCGACGGCGGACGACGCGGCGGCGCCGGGGTCCTGGGACGTCACGGGGGAGCACCCGGCGACGGTCGTCCTGCGGCTCACCGCGCAGGGGACGCCCCGCTGGCACCTCCCGTCGACCGCCGCGCTCGTCGAGCTCCCGCCGCCGACGACGGGGGACACCCTCGTCGTCCTCGCCCCGGGCCGGGCCCGCGTCGTCCCGCTGCTCGTCGCCGCGTGGGAGGCGGCGTTCCGCCCGACCGCCGTGCGACCGGTGACGGCGCAGGGCGTCCCGGACGACGCGGTGCTCCACGCGGACGGCTGGCGGCGCCTGGCCTCCGGCCCCGCGCTGCTCCTCGTCCACGGCGCGTTCGCGACCGCCCGCTCGACGTTCGCCGACCTCGCCGGGACGCCGCTCGCCGGGCTCGCCGACGCCTACGACGGGCGCCTCGCGGCGCTGGACCACCCGTCGCTGTCCGTCGACCCGTACGCGACGGCGCGGGCGCTCGCGGCCGCCGTCCCGGCCGGCCTGAGCCTCGAGGTCGACGTGCTCTCGCACTCCCGCGGCGGGCTCGTCGGGCGGGCGCTGGCCGACGTCGCCGGCCCGACGGTCACGGTGCGCCGGCACGTGCACGTGGCCACGCCGAACGCCGGGACGGTCCTCGCCGCGCCGCAGCGCTGGGGCGACCTCGCCGACGTCCTCACGGCGCTCGCCGTCGACGACGCGCCGGAGGATGCGGGCGCCGGGACCGCCGCCGGGCCGGCGGACCTGCTCGACGGCGTCCTCGCCCTCGTCGAGCACCT
>JBQGCR010000311.1:0-1688 GCA_052038585.1 Kineosporiaceae bacterium | reverse complement strand
GCCTGCGGCGCGGCGGCCGTGACCCGGACGACGACCGGCTCGGGCGGCGCGACCGGTGCCGGGGACGTCACGACCGGCCTGGGCAGCGCCTGCGGCACGGGGTCGGGGGCGGCGACGGTCCAGACGGCGACCGCGCCGAGGGTGCCGACGGCGGTCCCGACGAGGGCGGCGGGCAGGCTCACGTGCATGACGCGCACGTCGGCGCGCACGGGCCCGGGCTTGAGCGGTCAGGGACCGCCCGGCTCGACCTCGAACCACACGGTCCGCCCGGTCGGCCCGGTCGTCGTGCCCCACTGCTCCGCGAGGGTGTCGAGCAGCTGCAGCCCGTGCCCGCCGTCCGCGACCCCGCCCGTGGGCCGGGGGACCGGCAGCGGCGAGGGGGTCGAGGCGTCGTGCACGCTCACCCGGGCGCCGACCGGGGTCGGCCGGGCGACGACCCGCAGCCGGCCGCGTCCCACCGAGCGCACGGCGCTGCCGGCGACCTCGCCGGCGAGGAGGACGGCCACCTCGGTGTCGTCCCGGCTCCAGCCCCAGGCCTGCAGCGTGGCGCCGACGAATCCGCGCACCGTCGACAGCCAGCGGGCGTCGCACGGCAGCTCGAGCTCGGCCGTCCCTGCGGTCCCCCGTGGGCCCTCTCCGACGTCGATCGTCAGCACCTCCTCGCCTCGGGGGGCCCGTACCCGGTATGTGCGGCGATCACACGCCGCCCGCGCGCCCGGCGACTGCCCCGTCGGGCGGCCGGGGTGCGACCTTCGGGCAGACGTCGGGCAGGTCGGCCCTGCGCCGGGCGCGGCGCCGCTAGCGTGATCGCGTGCGGGTCGGATACGTGCTCAAGCGGTTCCCACGGCTGTCGCAGACCTTCGTGCTCGGCGAGCTGCTCGAGCTGGAGCGCCGCGGGGTGCAGGTCGTCGTCCTCGCCGGGCGCGGCAGCGACGAGCCGGTGACCCATCCCGGCGTCGCCGCGCTGCGCGCCCCCGTCCACCTCGTCGGCCCCGACGACGGCGCGCCGGGCCGCGTCGCCGCGCTCGCCGTCGAGCACGGCCTCGACCACCTCCACGCCCACTTCGCGGGGTGGGCCGCCCGCACGGCCGCCGCGGCCGCCCGCAGTGCGGGGCTGCCGTGGAGCATGACGGCGCACGCGACCGACCTCTACCGGGCCGACGTCGACCGCGCCGCGCTCGCCGCGCTCGTGCGGCAGGCGGCCGTCACCGTGACCGTCACCGACGCGAACGTCGCGTGGCTGCGGGCGCTGCCGGGCACCGGCGGGGCGCGCGTCGAGCGGGTCTACAACGGCGTCGACCTCACCGCTCTGACGCCGGGGCCGGCCGCGGCCGGACGGACGGCCGAGGTGCTCGCCGTGGGCCGGCTCGTGCCGAAGAAGGGCTTCGACGACCTCGTCCGCGCGGCCGCCCTGCTCCGCGACGCCGGCACGCCGGTCGACGTCCGGGTCGTCGGCGACGGCCCCGAGCGCGACCGGCTCGCGGCGCTCGCCCGGGATTTGGGGGTCGCCGACCGGGTGCGGCTGGCGGGCGCGGCGGACGGTGCCGCGGTCGCCCGGGCCATGCGGCAGGCGGCCGTGCTCGCCGTCCCGTGCGTCGTCACCGACGACGGGGACCGCGACGCCCTGCCGACCGTCGTCGTCGAGGCGATGGCCGCCGGGCTGCCCGTCGTCGCGACCGACGTCAACG
>JBQGCR010000310.1:0-3885 GCA_052038585.1 Kineosporiaceae bacterium | reverse complement strand
CCCGGTCAGCAGGTCGTGCACGGTGAACGTGTCGTCCCAGCCGAGACCGAGGGCCGGCATGTCGAGGTGCACCGTCGTCTCGCGGGCCGCGTGCGGGTCGAGGTTGACGACGACGAGCACGAGGTCCTCGCGGCCGTCCGGCGCGTCCTCGGCGCGCAGCCGGCGCGAGTACACGATCGTCTGCGGGTCGTCGGCGGTGTGGAACGTCGTCCCGCGCAGCCGCTGCAGGGCGGGGTGCGCGCGGCGGATCTCGTTGAGCCGCGTGACGTACGGGGCGATGGACCGCCCCTCGTTGGCGCCGCCGGGGGCGTAGGAGGCCCAGTCGCGCGGGCGGTACTGGAACTTCTCCGAGTCGAGGTACTCCTCGCTGCCGGCCCGGACCGCGACGTGCTCGCAGAGCTCGTAGCCGGAGTACATGCCCCAGCACGGGCTGAGCGTCGTCGCGAGCACGGCCCGCAGCTTGAAGGCCGCCGGGCCGCCGTACTGGAGGAACTCGTGGAGGATGTCCGGGGTGTTCGGCCAGAAGTTCGGCCGCATGTACGCCGCCGCCTCGCCGCCCAGCTCGGTGAGGTACTCGGCGATCTCCTCCTTCTCCGTGCGCCACGTGAAGTAGGTGTACGACTGCTGGAAGCCGACCTTGCCGAGCGTGTGCATCATCGCCGGCCGGGTGAACGCCTCGGCGAGGAAGATCGTGTCGGGGTGCCGCTCGCACACCGTGCCGATGAGCCACTCCCAGAACTCGACCGGCTTGGTGTGCGGGTTGTCGACGCGGAAGACGTTGACGCCGTGCGAGATCCAGTGCTCGACCACGCGCAGCACCTCGGCGTAGATGCCCGCCGGGTCGTTGTCGAAGTTGACCGGGTAGATGTCCTGGTACTTCTTCGGCGGGTTCTCCGCGTAGGCGATCGTCCCGTCGATGCGGGTCGTGAACCACTCCGGGTGCTCCTTCGCCCACGGGTGGTCCGGGGCGCACTGCAGCGCGAGGTCGAGCGCGACCTCGAGGCCGTTCTCGCGGGCCGTCGCGACGAAGTGGTCGAAGTCCTCGATCGTGCCGAGGTCGGGGTGGACGGCGTCGTGCCCGCCCTCGTCCGAGCCGATGGCCCACGGCGAGCCGGGGTCGCCCGGTCCCGGCGTCAGGGTGTTGTTCGGGCCCTTGCGGTTGACCTTGCCCACCGGGTGGATCGGGGGCAGGTAGACGATGTCGAAGCCCATGGCGGCGACGGCCGGCAGTCGCTTCTCCGCCTCTCGGAAGGTGCCCGAGACCCACAGGCCGGTCTCGGGGTCGACGTGCGCGCCCTCGCTGCGCGGGAAGAGCTCGTACCAGGAGCTGAACAGCGCCCGCTCGCGCTCGACCCGCAGGTCGTACGTCGGCGAGGTGCTCACGAGGTCGCGCAGCGGCGTGCGGACCATGACGGCGTGGACCGCCGGGTCGGTGCCGGCGGCCAGGCGCGCCTGCGGCGGGCGGGACCCGTCCCGCAGGCCGGTCACGGCGTCGCGCAGGGTCTGGGCGTCGGCGGGCGAGTGGTCGAGCTCGTCGAGCGCCCGCTCGAACAGCCGCGCGCCCGTCTCGAGCATGAGCTCGGTGTCGACGTCGGCGGCCACCTTGAGGACGGCGTCGTGCTCCCACGTGCCGAAGGGGTCCGACCAGCCCTCGACCCGGAAGCGCCACGAGCCCTGCCGGTCCGGGACGGCGGTGGCGCCCCAGCGGTCGGTGCCCGGGGCGAGCAGGCGCATCGGCAGCCGGGCGTGGTCGGTGCCGTCGGGCCCGACGAGGACGGCGGTGGCCGCGACGGCGTCGTGCCCCTCCCGGAAGACGGTCGCCCGGATCGGCACCTGCTCCCCGACGACGGCCTTGGCCGGCCACCGCCCGCCCTCGACGACGGGGGAGACGGCGAGCACCGGGATGCGGCCCGCGCGCGGGGGCGCACCGGGCAGCGAGGAGGCGACGACGGCCGCCGCGTCCGGCGTCCCGGAGGTCGGGGTCGTCACGGCGACGGCGGCGCCGTCCGCGCCCGGGGCGTCGCCGGCGTTCGCGGTGGGGTCGGTCACGGGGGGCTCCTGGACGCTCTCCTGGGGCACGGGCTGGGTCGTCGTCGGACGGGTCGTCGCCGGCCGCGCGGCGCGGCTGCGCTTCCTGCGTGACTCGCTCATGCGTCCACCTCATCACACCTGCGGACGGGCGCAGCCCGGCCCGCGCACCACCGGTCGCAGCGCAACCTACCCGCTCGCCGCCGGGTCCGCGGGGTGGGCCGGACCGGCGCGCCGGGCGCCTGCGTAAACGCTTGCACGAGTGACCTGGGGCGGTGGTCGCGAGCCCGGTCGGGGCGGGTGGGGTCACCGCCCGTGGTCCACTAGGGTGCCGAGCGTGAGAGCCATCCGTCGATTCACCGTCCGGACCGTGCTTCCCGAGCCGATCGCCGCCCTCGGGACCCTCGCGAGCAACCTGCGGTGGTCGTGGCACCCGCCGACGCGCGACCTGTTCGCCTCCCTCGACCCGGGCCGCTGGGACGCCGCGCGGCACGACCCCGTCGTCATGCTCGGCAGCCTCGCCCCCGAGGAGCTCGACGCGCTCGCCGCGGACCCGGCGTTCGTCGCCCGGGTGGACGCGGCCGCGGCGGACCTCGCGCAGTACCTCAGCGAGCCTCGCTGGTACCAGGGGCTCGGGGACGACGTGCCGCGGGCGATCGCCTACGTCAGCCCGGAGTTCGGCATCACCGCCGTCCTGCCGCAGTACTCCGGGGGCCTCGGCATCCTCGCCGGGGACCACCTGAAGTCGGCGAGCGACCTCGGCGTCCCCGTCGTCGGCGTCGGCCTGCTCTACCAGCTCGGGTACTTCAAGCAGAGCCTCTCGCGCGACGGCTGGCAGCAGGAGACCTACCCGGTGCTCGACCCGGACGAGCTGCCGATCAGCCTGCTGCGCGAGGCCGACGGGTCGGCGGCCACGGTGGCGATCGGGCTGCCCGGCGGCCGCGAGCTGCGGGCGCACGTCTGGGTGGCCCAGGTGGGCCGGGTGCCGCTGCTGCTGCTCGACTCCCAGGTCGACACGAACGACGAGGCCGCCCGCAACGTCACCGACCGGCTCTACGGCGGCGGCGGCGAGCACCGGCTCCAGCAGGAGATGCTCCTCGGCATCGGCGGGGTCCGGGCGCTGCGCCTGTGGTCCCGGCTGACCGGGGCGCCGGCGCCCGACGTCTTCCACACGAACGAGGGCCACGCGGGCTTCCTCGGCGTCGAGCGGATCCGCGAGCTCGTCCGGGACGAGGGCCTGTCCTTCGACGAGGCGCTCGAGAAGTGCCGCGCCGCAACGGTCTTCACGACCCACACGCCCGTGCCGGCCGGCATCGACCGCTTCGGCCGGGACCAGATCGAGATGTACTTCGGCGGCGACAGCGCCGAGCCCGGCGTGCCGGTCGACAAGATCCTCGCGCTCGGCGCCGAGGACTACGCCGGCGGCGACCCGTCGGTGTTCAACATGGCCGTCATGGGGCTGCGCCTGGCGCAGCGGGCCAACGGCGTCTCCCAGCTGCACGGCGTCGTCAGCCGGGAGATGTTCGACGGCCTCTGGCCGGGCTTCGACCCGTCCGAGGTCCCGATCACCTCGATCACCAACGGCGTCCACGCCCCGACGTGGGTGGACCGCCGGGTGTTCGAGCTGGGGGAGAAGCACATCGGCCCGCAGATCACGACCGAGGCCAAGGGCTGGGAGGGCGTCGACGCCGTCCCCGCGGCGGAGATCTGGCAGGCCCGGCGGGCCATGCGCGAGAGCCTCGTCCACGAGGCCCGGCGGCGCGTCCGCTCGTCGTGGCTCAAGCGCGGCGCGAGCCCGGCCGAGCTCGGCTGGGTCGAGGACGTGCTCGACCCCGACGTCCTGACGATCGGCTTCGC
>JBQGCR010000309.1:0-3799 GCA_052038585.1 Kineosporiaceae bacterium | reverse complement strand
ATTCGTCCCGCCCGCAGGATCCGGGCTGGGGCGGGCCCCAGGGCGGCCGCCGCGGCGGCCGGCGCGACGGGAGCGAGGGCGAGGGCGAGCGCGCCGAGGAGCGCGGCGGTGCGGCGAGGTGTCACGGGGGTCCTTCCCGGCGGCCGGGGTACGCCCGGCGGGTGTCAGCGGCGGGAGCCTAGGGCCGGGCGCCGACACCGCGGGTCGGATCGCCGAACATCCACCCGCACGCGCCGGTGCCCCGCACCGCGGGGTCGCGGGCGGGGCACCGGCCGACGGTCGTTCCTGGGGACCGCCGTGGTCCTGGCTACAGGGTCACTGCATGCCGAGGCGCACCTTGAGGGCGTCGAGCTCGTCGAGCAGCGACGTCGGCGTCTTGTCGCCGATCGTGGCGAACCACTCCTCGATGAGCTTCACCTCGCTCTTCCACTCCTCGGGGTCGACGGCGATCGCCTTCTCGACGTCCGCGCGGTCGACGTCGAGGCCCTCGAGGTCCATCGACTCCACCGTCGGCACGAGACCGATCGGGGTCTCGACGGCGTCCTTCGTGCCCTCGAGCCGGCCGATGACCCACGTGAGGACGCGGCTGTTCTCGCCGAACCCGGGCCACAGGAACGAGCCGTCCTCGTCCTTGCGGAACCAGTTGACGAAGAAGACCTTCGGCAGCTTGGCGTCGTCGGCGGACTTGCCCACCTCGAGCCAGTGCTTGAAGTAGTCACCCGCGTGGTAGCCGATGAACGGCAGCATCGCCATGGGGTCGCGGCGGACGACGCCGACGGCGCCGGTCGCGGCCGCCGTCGTCTCCGACGACGTCGTCGCGCCGAGGAAGACGCCGTGCGCCCAGTCGCGGGCCTCGGTGACGAGCGGGATGACGCTCGCGCGCCGGCCGCCGAAGAGGATCGCCGAGATCGGGACGCCCTGGTGCTCGTAGTACTCCGGGGCGAGCACGTCGCAGTTCTCGATCGGCGTGCAGAAGCGGCTGTTCGGGTGCGACGAGGGGACGCCGCTGTCCGGCGTCCAGTCCTCGTGCTTCCACGAGGTGAGGTGGGCCGGCTTCTCCTTCGTCATGCCCTCCCACCAGACGTCGCCGTCGTCGGTGAGCGCGACGTTGGTGAAGATCGAGCGGCCCTTCTCGATGGCGCGCATCGCGGCGGGGTTCGTCGAGGCGCCGGTGCCGGGGGCGACGCCGAACAGGCCCGCCTCGGGGTTCTGCGCGTAGAGCCGGCCGTCCTCGCCGAAGTGCATCCAGCAGATGTCGTCGCCGATCATCTCGGCCGTCCAGCCCGGGACGGTCGGGGAGATCATCGCCATGTTCGTCTTGCCGCAGGCGCTGGGGAACGCGGCGGCGACGTAGTAGTTCTTCTTCTCCGGCGAGGTGAGCTTGAGGATGAGCATGTGCTCGGCGAGCCAGCCCTCGTCGCGCGCCATGACGGAGGCGATGCGCAGCGAGTAGCACTTCTTGCCCAGGAGGGCGTTGCCGCCGTAGCCGCTCCCGTAGGACCAGATCTCGCGGGTCTCGGGGAAGTGGGTGATGTACTTCGTGCTGTTGCACGGCCACGGGACGTCGGCCTGGCCGTCGGCGAGCGGGGCGCCGACCGAGTGCAGCGCCTTGACGAAGGGCTTGTCCGTGCCCATCGCGTCGAGCACCTCGGTACCGATGCGCGCCATGATGCGCATCGAGACGACGACGTACGGCGAGTCCGTGATTTCCACGCCGTAGAGCGAGTTCGGCGCGCCGAGGCGGCCCATGACGAACGGGATGACGTACATCGTGCGGCCGGCCATCGACCCGCGGTACAGGTCGGTCATGAGGGCCCGCATGTCGTCGGGGTCCATCCAGTTGTTCGTCGGGCCGGCGTCCGCCTGGTCCTTCGAGCAGATGAACGTCTTGTCCTCGACCCGCGCGACGTCGGTCGGGTCGCTCGCGCACCAGTAGCTCTCGGGCTTGCCGGCGAGCTTGGTGAACGTCCCGCCCGCGACGAGCAGGTCGATCATCCGCGCGTTCTCGTCGTCGGAACCGTCGCACCAGACGACGGCCTCCGGCGTGGTGAGCTCGGCGACCTCGGCCACCCAGGCGGCGAGGGCCTCGTGGCGGGTCGGCGCACCGCCGGTCACGGTCACGGCGTTGTCGGTGATGGTCACGAGTGCTGCCCCTCTCTGGGTTCCCGCGACGAGCGCTGTCGTGGGGTCGTGCTCGGTGTCGACGCTCTGGATCGACCGTATGGCGGACCGTCGGCGTCCGGTCTGCGACGGAGGTCCCGGCCCGGACGTCCGACGCTCGGACGTCCGGTGATCCCGGTGACCCTCGCCGGCCGTCCGGCTCCGATCGTGGTGACTTTGCGTGTCCGTCTCCGGTGGTGGAGGCGGTGCGGTTCACCGTAGGCGGAGGCCGCCGTCAGGGGAACCAGTTGCGCCGACCAGACTTAGTGAAACCAGTCACAAGGCTCTGACCTGCACTTGAGCCACAATAGACGGGGATGGGCCGACTGCCAAGTGACGATGCGCGGCGGCACTGCGGGCGGCATGAAACCGTTTACGGTGAGTGACATGCGAACAGGGCTCCGCTGCTCGACCGTCATGCGGTCGGCGCGGAGCCCTGTGCGGCCGTCGGTGGACAGCAGGCCCGGGCGCGCGGTCGGGGCGCGAGCCGGCGCGTCGTGCGCGCCGTGTCCGGCAACCGTAGGGGCGCGATCTTCGCAGGGGAACCCTGAGACCTAGTGAAAGATGTCACAAGCCTCTGACCTGCACTGATGCACTCGTTGGCTCAGTTGACGCGGCTCCAGGCCCGGGTCCAGGCCACCTTCGAGCGGGTCTGCAGCAGCGAGTTCTCGTAGAGCCGGGTGCCGATCGCGACGACGACGGCGGCGGTGACGACGACGAGGCCGGCGCTCACGGCCACCTCCCACCACGCGGCGTCCCCGAGCGCGATCCGGCGCGGCATGACGATCGGGGACGAGAAGGGCACGAAGGACAGGACCGAGAGCCAGCGGCCGGGCTCGGTGACGTAGACCGAGACGAAGAACGGCCCCATGACGAGGATCTGCAGGGGCAGCGTCGTCGACTGCAGGTCCTCCTGCCGGGTCGCGAGCGCCCCGGCCGCCGCCCACAGGCAGGCGAGCATGACGAAGCCGAGCACGAAGAAGAGGACGAACCAGCCGCTGGAGCGCAGGAGCACCGAGACGAGCCCGCTCTGCCCGCCGACGCTCGCGCCGGCGAGGGATACCGCGAGCAGCAGCACGACCTGGCCGAGCGCGAGGGTGGCGTTGCCGAGGATCTTGCCCACGAGCAGGGCCCGCACGGGCACCGCCGTGACGAGCAGCTCGACGATCCGGGACTGCTTCTCCTCGGTGACGCTCTGCGCGATCTGCATGCCGTAGGAGAAGACCGTGAAGAAGAAGAGCAGCGTGAAGACGAGGCCGACGACCAGGGCGATGCCCCGCTGGTCGGCGTCGGTGTCGAGGAGCTGCTGCGCCGGCACCGCCTCGAGCGCGGAGTCGCCCGCCCCCGGGTCGTCGTCGCTGCCGGCGCGCGCCGCGTCGAGGCGGTGGGCGGCCAGTCCCCGGGCGACGAGCTCGGCGACCTCCGACGGCACCGAGGACTCCCCGACGAGCGCCAGCCCGGCGGCCCCGTCGTCCGGCACGAGGGCGACGTCGGCGGTGCCGTCGCGCACCGCGTCCCGCGCGGCGGCGTCGTCCGCGACCTCGGTGACCGCCAGGTCCGCCTGCGGCACACCGGACGTCGCGTCGTCGGGCCGGGGGGGGGGGGCGCCCGGCGCCGCCGGGGCCCCCGGGCGCGGGGC
>JBQGCR010000308.1:0-21192 GCA_052038585.1 Kineosporiaceae bacterium | reverse complement strand
CGGCGAGCGCCTCGACCGCCTCGGCGTCGAGCCGCTCGCCGTCCCGTTCGGTGACGTCCACGCCGGTCCTCCCGTCCTCGGCCACGCCCGTCGGGCGCGTGTGCACCCTCCTACACGTCGCGGAGTCGGGTCCCGGGTGGGCCGGTCAGCCGCGCAGCCACCGCCGGTACCCGGCAGCAGCGCCGACGCCGAGGCGCAGCACCGCGCACGCCGTCTCCTCGTCGTCGGCCCTTCCTACCCCCTCCCACGCCGGCCGGGGCGGCTGCGGAGGGAACCCGGCCCGCATCTCACTAGCGTGGCCGTCATGAAGGCCCTCGACCTCGCCGAGCAGGTGCCGCTCGTGACCCGGGCGACGAGCGCGACGGACGCCGCGCTCGTCCTCGCCGAGAACCGGGCCGCGGGGCTCGTCGTCGCGGACGACGAGGGCGTCCCCGTCGCCGTCCTCGGCTCCACCCAGCTGCTGCGGCTCGTCCTGCCCCGGTACGTCCGGGAGGACCCGCGGCTGGCGCACGTGCTCGACGAGGCGGGGGCGGACGAGCTGTGCGCCCGCCTCGACGGGCACACCGTCGGCGAGCTGCTCGACGACCGCAGCGTGCCCCGGCGCCCGGTCCCGTCGGTGCTGCCGCAGGACACCCTGGTCGAGGTCGCCGCGCTCATGGACGCCGAGCAGGCGCCGGTCGTCCTCGTCCGCGACAAGGGCGGCACCGTGCACGGCGTCGTCACCCTGAGCCGGCTCCTCGCGGCCCTGCTCGCCCTCGGCGGCCGGACCGACCGCGGCGATCCGGCGTGAGCGTCCAGGCCTGGGCCGCCGTCGTCGTCTTCGTCGCCGCGTACGGGCTCATCGCCACCGAGAAGGTCCCGCGGACGACGGCCGCGCTCGGCGGGGCGGCGGCGATGGTGCTCATCGGCGTCACCGACGGCGAGGCCGCGTTCTTCAGCGAGGAGAGCGGCGTCGACTGGAACGTCGTCTTCCTCCTGCTCGGCATGATGGTCATCGTCTCGGTGCTCAAGCAGACCGGGCTCTTCGAGTTCCTCGCCGTCTGGTCCGCGAAACGCGCACGGGGCAAGCCGTTCCGCGTCATGGTGCTCCTCGTCCTGCTCACCGCGGTCGCGTCGGCGCTGCTCGACAACGTGACGACGGTGCTCCTCGTCGCGCCGGTCACCCTGCTCGTCTGCGACCGGCTCGGCGTGAGCCCGGTGCCGTACCTGCTCGCCGAGGCCATGGCGAGCAACATCGGCGGCACCGCGACGCTCATCGGCGACCCGCCGAACATCATCATCGCGAGCCGGGCGGGGCTGTCGTTCAACGACTTCGTCGTCAACCTCGCGCCGATCGTCGTCGTCCTCGTCCTGGTCTTCCTCGTCCTGTGCCGGGTGATGTTCCGCTCGGCCTTCGTCGAGGACCCCGAGCGGTCCCGGCGGGTCATGGCCCTCGAGGAGCGCGAGGCGATCACCGACGCCCGGCTGCTGCGTCGCACGCTGCTCGTGCTCACGGCCGTGCTCGTCGGCTTCGTCACCGCCCCGCTGCACCACCTCGAGCCGTCGGCGGTCGCCCTGCTCGGCGCCGGGGCGGCGGTGCTCTGGTCGGGGCTGGGCAGCCGTGAGTACCTCGCCGAGGTCGAGTGGGAGACCCTCGTCTTCTTCATGGGCCTGTTCGTCATGGTCGGCGGGCTCGTCCGCGCCGGGGTCATCGAGGAGCTCGGCACCGCCGCGACCGCCGCCGTCGGCGACCACTGGCTGGCCGCCTCGACCGGGATGCTCTTCGGGTCGGCGGCCCTGTCCGGCATCGTCGACAACATCCCCTACGTCGCGACGATGGCCCCGCTCGTCGCCGGCCTCGTCGCCTCGTCGAACGGCAACCCGCAGGCGCAGTCCCTGTGGTGGGCGCTCGCCCTCGGGGCCGACCTGGGCGGCAACGCGACGGCCGTCGGGGCCAGCGCCAACGTCGTCGTCACCGGGATCGCGGCCCGCAACGGGCACCCGATCTCCTTCTGGCACTTCACGAGGTACGGCCTCGTCGTCGCGGCCGTCACGGTGACCCTCTGCTGGCCGTACCTGTGGCTCCGCTACTTCGTGCTCGGGGGGTGATCCGGGTGCCCCGCTGGGTACGATGGGTGACGGAGAGCCGGGAAGTCTGGTCGGCACGCCGCACGCGGCGTTCACGTCGTCGTCGACCCTGCCTCCCGGAGTCCCCACGTGTCCGAGCCCACGTCACCCACCCTGAACCGGCTGTTCCAGCGGCTCACGCCGCCGGAGGTCAACAGCGTCAGGGACCTGCTGCGCACCGAGACCGTCGGTGGCGGCCTGCTCCTCCTCGGTGCCGTGATCGCCCTCGTCTGGGCGAACTCGCCGTGGCGGGACGCCTACTTCTCCACCCTCGAGTTCTCGTTCGGGCCCGAGTCCCTGCACCTGTCGCTCGACGTCAAGCACTGGGCGGGCGACGGCCTGCTCGCCGTCTTCTTCTTCGTCGCGGGCCTGGAGCTCAAGCGCGAGCTCGTCGTCGGAGACCTGCGCAACCCGCGGCAGGCGCTCATCCCCGTCGTCGCCGCGGCGAGCGGGGTCGTCGTCCCGGCCCTGATCTTCCTGGCGGTGACGTCCGGCGTGGACGGCGCCGCCCGCGGCTGGGCGATCCCGGTCGCGACGGACATCGCCTTCGCCCTCGCGGTGCTCGCGGTGCTCGGCAGCCACCTGCCGACGGCCATGCGGACCTTCCTGCTCACGCTCGCCGTCGTCGACGACCTCATCGCCATCACGATCATCGCGCTCTTCTACACCTCCTCCCTCAGCTTCCTGCCGCTGCTCGGCGCCCTCGTGCCGCTCGCCCTCTTCGCCGTCGTCGTGCGGCGCAACGCCTCGGCCTGGTACCTGCTCGTGCCGCTCGCGGTCGCGACGTGGGCGCTCGTCCACGCCTCGGGGGTCCACGCCACGGTCGCCGGGGTGCTGCTCGCCTTCACCGTGCCGGTGAAGAAGGCCGACTACGAGGACGACGTCCCGCACAGCCCGGCCGAGCGGCTCGAGCACTCGGTCCGGCCGTTCTCGGCCGGCGTCGCGGTCCCGATCTTCGCCCTGACCGCGGCCGGCGTGACGATCCAGGGCGGTCAGCTCGGCGCGACGGTCACGGACCGGATCTTCCTCGGCGTCGTCCTCGGCCTCGTCGTCGGCAAGGTCGTCGGCGTCTTCGGTGCGACCTACCTGCTCGCCCGGTTCACCAAGGCCGAGCTCGACGAGAACCTGCGCTGGGTCGACGTCGTCGGGGTGTCGCTCCTCGCGGGCATCGGGTTCACCGTCAGCCTGCTCATCGGCGAGCTCGCCTTCCGTGACCTGTCCGCGGCGACCGACACCGTGACCCTCGGCGTCCTCGCCGGGTCGCTCCTGTCCGCGCTGCTCGCCGCCGTCGTCCTCGTGCGGCGCAACCGCGTCTACCGGGCGATGGGTGCCGAGGAGCAGCCGCTGTGACGCAGGCCGCCGGTGGTCGACGCGCGTGATCGCCCCCAGCCCGTAGGGTGGCCGGGACATGACCGGCGCACGAGGAGGACTGTCAGGACATGGCTGAGGAGCGGACCCTCGGGCAGCTGGTCGCCGAGGCGAGCCGGGACCTGTCGGACATCGTCCGGCACGAGGTGGCCCTCGCCAAGGCCGAGCTGCGGGACGACGTCAAGGCGGCCGGCGTGGGCGCCGGCATGTTCGGGGCGGCCGGGTACCTCGGCTTCGTCGCGAGCATCCTGATCTTCATCGCGGCGGCCCTCGGGCTCGCCGAGCTTCTGCCAGGATGGGCGGCCTTCCTCGTCGTCGCCGGCGTCCTCCTGCTCCTCGCAGGGATTCTCGCGCTGGTGGGGCGCAGCCGGGTGAGGAAGGTGAGCCCGCCCGAGCGGACGATCCGCTCGGCCAAGGCGACGATCGCGGCGGTCAAGCCGGGCTCGAGCACGCGGGGCCAGCTCACGCAGCGGTGACGACCGACGTCGCGCAGACCCTCCGCGACGGTCCCTGGGAGCACCGCTTCGTCGCGGCGAACGGCGCCCGGTTCCACGTCGCGGAGGCCGGCACCGGACCGCTCGTGCTCCTCCTCCACGGCTTCCCGCAGTTCTGGTGGGCCTGGCGTGACGTGCTGCCCGTGCTCGCGTCGGCGGGGTTCCGCGCGGTCGCGCTCGACCTGCGCGGCTACGCCGCCTCCGACAAGCCGCCGCGCGGCTACGACACGGCGACGACGTCGGCCGACGTCGCCGGCGTCGTCCGCGCCCTCGGCGAGCGCCGGGCCGTCGTCGTCGGGCACGACTGGGGCGCCTGGGTCGCCTGGTCCCTGCCCGGCTACGCCCCCCGGCTGACCCGCGCGGTCGCGGCCCTCGCCCTGCCGCACCCGCTGGACCTGCGGGCCGCCGCCCGCGCGGCGCACCCGCCGGGCCTCGTCCGGCAGTTCCACGCGCAGCGGCCGCCCGAGCTCCACGAGCGCCGGCTCCGCGGCCCGCGCGGCGTCGCCGACCTGCTCGCCGCGGGCGGCGGGCCGGGCCCGGACGAGGACGCCGTCGCCGTCTACCGCGCGGCCATGGCGGTCCCCTTCGCGGCGCACACGAGCGTGGAGTACCACCGCTGGGCGGTCCGCTCGCTGCCGCGCCAGGACGGCCGGCGCTTCGTCTCGGCCGTCTCCGGTGCCCTGACCACCCCGGTGCTCACCCTCGCCGGCGCGGACGACGCGCTCGTCCCCGGCACGCTCGTCACCGGCTCCCACCGCCGGGTGCGGGGCCGGGTAACCCACCACGTCGTCGAGGGCGCCGGGCACTACCTGCTCGACGAGGAGCCGGCGGCCGTGGCCGGACGGCTCGTCGCCTGGCTGCGCGCGCTGCCGGACTGATCAGCCGACGGCGCAGCCGCTGTTGTCGACCGGCTCCGAGCCCCGCGTGCCGTCGGCGAGGACGGCGCTCACCTCGGCCAGCGTCAGGGCGTAGCCGGTCTCGGGGTCGTCGGAGGAGCGGGCGAAGATCAGGCCGACGATCCGGCCGCTCGCGTCGAGGAGCGGCCCGCCGGAGTTGCCCGGCTCGACGACCGAGCGCAGCGAGTACACCTCGCGGTCGACGCCGGGGCCGCCGTAGATGTCGTCGCCGCGGGCGTCCACGACCTGGCGGACCCGGGCCGGCGTCGCCGTGAAGGGCCCGTTGCGCGGGAAGCCGGCGACGACGGCGTCGTCCCCGCGGCCCAGCGCCGCGCCCTGGTCGAGCACCGGGGCGGGCAGGCCGGGGACGGCGAGGACGGCGACGTCACGGCGCGGGTCGAAGGCGACGACGGTCGCCCGGTAGCGGCGGCCGACGCCGCCGACCTGCACGCTCGGCCGGTCGATGCCCGCGACGACGTGCGCGTTCGTCACGACCCGCTCGGCGGCGTAGACCGCGCCGGACCCCTCCTGGCCGCGGCCGCAGGCGGCGGCCTCGCCGGTCACCTTGACGATGCTCCCCGCCGCGGTCTGCAGCTGCGCGCGGTCGAGGACGAGCCCCTCGGGCGGGTCGACCGGCGCGATCTCCTCGGCGACGCCGCTGAAGACGCGCGGCAGGGCGCTGCCGGCGACGGACGCCCGCAGGTCCGTGGCGAGCCCGCGCACCTGGCCGGGGACGGCGGCGTCGACGACGCCGAGCACGCGTGAGCCCGCGACGGCGCGGGACAGCTCCGGCGACGGGCTCGCGAGCAGGGCGCCGGCGACGAACCACAGGACGAGGGCGACGGCGACGACGCCGGCCACGGCGCCGAGGACCAGGTCGTGGACCCGGAACGGCTCGTGGGACAGCCGGTCGCCGACCGCCGACCCGAGCAGCGTGCCGAGGAGCTGGCCGACGAGGGCCGCGGCGAGCACGGCGACCCCGACGACGAGCGCGCGCGGCAGCCCCGGGCGCAGGTTGCCGGCGAGCTCGGGGACGACGAGCAGGGCCGCGAAGGCCCCGGCGACGAAGCCGCCGAGGGACAGCAGCCCGACGAGCAGGCCGCGGCGGAACCCGCTGAGGCCGTAGGCGACCATGGCGAGCGCGACGACGACGTCGACGACGAGGGAGCCCGTCGTGCCACCGCTGCCCGTCACCAGGCCACCTCCTCGACCCGGCTCGCGTCCCACGGCCGCTCGAAGCCGGAGAGCGCGAGCACCCGCGACAGCAGCCCGGCGGTGAAGCCCCAGACGAAGAGGCCGCGCACCCGGAAGCCGGGCCCGACGTAGCCGCTCGGGTGGGTGACGCGGAAGCGGTTGGCGGGGTCGGTCAGCTCGGCGAGCGGCACGCGGACGACGCGGGCGACCTCGCCGGGGTCGACGACGGCGACCGGGCTCTCGACCCGCCACCACGCGAGGACCGGCGTGACGGCGAAGTCGCTCGGCGGGAGGTACAGGTCCGGCAGGACGCCGGCGACCTCGACCCCGGAGCCGAGCAGCCCCGTCTCCTCCTCGGCCTCGCGGACGGCCGCGGCCTCCGGGCCGTCGTCGCCGGGGTCGATCCGCCCGCCCGGGAAGGCGACCTGCCCGGCGTGCGAGCGCAGGGTGGCCGAGCGCTCGGTGAGCAGGACGTCGGGACCGGTGCCGCCGTGGCCGAAGAGCATGAGGACGGCGGAGCGGCGCGGCGTGTGCCCGGGCGGCGGCACGAACCGGCTGAGGTCGTGCCCCGTGACGCGGCCGGGGAGCGCGGCCACGGGCGCGAACCAGTCGGGGACGGTCGTCGTCATCGCCTCACGCGTCCTGGGACTCGGCCACCTCGGCCGGCCCCTTGACGAGCTTCGCCGCGGCGACCGGGTCGGTCGGCCCCTCGCCGTACGCCGGGCAGAGCCGGGCGACGGGGCACGCGCCGCACGCCGGCTTGCGGGCGTGGCACGTGCGGCGCCCGTGGAAGATCACCCGGTGCGACAGCATCGTCCAGTCCTTGCGGGGGAAGAGCGCCGCGACGTCCGCCTCGACGACGACCGGGTCGGTCGAACCGCTCCAGCCGAAGCGGCGGGCGAGCCGGCCGAAGTGGGTGTCGACGGTGATGCCGGGGACGTCGAAGGCGTTGCCGAGGACGACGTTCGCCGTCTTGCGCCCCACCCCGGGCAGCGTGACGAGGTCCTTGAGCCGCTTGGGGACCTCGCCCCGGAAGTCGGACTCGAGCCGGTCGCCGAGCTTGAGGATCGAGTCGGCCTTGGCGCGGAAGAACCCGGTGGACTGGATGATCGTCTCCAGCTCGGTGCGGTCGGCCGCCGCGTAGTCGGCCGCGGTGCGGTACTTCGCGAAGAGCACCGGCGTCACGAGGTTGACCCGCCGGTCCGTGCACTGGGCCGACAGGATCGTCGCGACGAGCAGCTCGAGCGGCGTCGTGAAGTCGAGCTCGCAGTGGGCGTCCGGATACCGCTGCGCCAGCAGGGTGTGGATGCGGCGGGCCCGGCGGGTGCGGGCGAGCGGGGTCTCCTGCGGCACGCGCTCAGGGTACGGGCGCACGCTGTCGGAGGCGTCCCGGCGGTGCGGGTGACGGCGTCCGCCGCGCGGGTGAGCGCCCCGTCGCGACCTCAAGACCGCTACGGACAGCGACGATCCCACCATCGCACCCGGCGGTCCGCCGGACTGCTGATCACCCGGAGGTACGTGTGGACGAGCTGGGCCGCGGGCACGGCCTGGACTCGGTGTGGGACGACCACCAGGTCAGCCTCACCCGGCTCCGCGAGGCCGAGCACTGGCGTCGCCTCGTCGCCGCGCGGCTCGACCTCGCCGTCGCCGCCGTCGCGGACATCGACGACCTCCAGGCGAGCCTGCCCACCCTCGGCCCGTCCGCGCTGCGCCACCTGCTCGGCGTGCCCGGCCACGACGAGGACCGCACCCGGCTGCTCGAGTCCTCCCGGCTCGTCGGGCTGCGCGCGGCCCTCGCCGAGCTCGACGCCTACCTCGAGACCTGCCGGCGCGACTGCGCCGCCGCCTCCCGGCGCCTGTCCGCCGCCGTGGCCGCCACCCAGCCGGAGCTGACGATCACCTGGGGCTGACGGCCGGTCTCGACGTGCCGCGACGGGGTTCAGGCCTCACCATCGGCGTTCGTGACGCCCGATCCGTCCCCCGTCCACGCGACGAGCGACCTGACGACGCCGGAGCAGCGCAAGCGGCTCGGCGCGCGCTCGGCGCTCGGGCTCGCGGCCGCCGTCCTCGTCGCCGTCCCGTTCGTCGTCCTGGCCGCCGGGGTGCTGTCCGGCTGGGAGGCGCTCGAGCGGGTGGACCAGGGGACGGCCGACCGGCTGCACTCGGTGACCATCGCGAACCCGGACCTGCTGTCGCTGCTGCGCTTCCTCGCCGACGCGACCGACCCGTGGGTCTGGCGGGCCATCGCGGTCGGCGTCGCGATCGGCCTCTGGCGCGCCCGGCTGCGCCCCGCGGCGGTCTGGCTCGCCGTGACGATGGTCATCGGCGGCGCCCTGTCGGGCATCCTCAAGCTCGTCGTCGCCCGGGCGCGTCCCGAGTTCGACGACCCCGCCGCGATCGCCGACGGCTACAGCTTCCCCTCCGGCCACGCGCTCAACTCGATGCTCTTCGCCGCGTGCATGATCGCGCTGTTCCACCGGCGGACGCACGGTGCGGGGCGGGCCCTGCTCTGGGCGGCGATGACCGCCGTCGTCCTCGTCACCGGCTGGGACCGGATCGCCCTCGGCGTCCACTTCGTCAGCGACGTCGTCGCCGGCTGGGTCGTCGCCCTGGCGACGGTCACCTCGACGCTCGCCGCCTTCGGCACCGCGGCGCTGCACCGTCCCGAGGACGGCCTGACGACGCGGGACGCGCTGCGCGCGGCGGCCCGCCGGCGCTCGCACGACACCGCCGAGCAGCACACCGGCTGGCCGCGCACCCTCGGCGGGCTCGCCTGGCGCGTCCTCGCCGTCTGGGCCGCCGTGCTCGCCGTCCTCGTCGTCCTCGGCCTGCTCGTCACGCGGGTGCTCGACGGGGTCTGGCCGCTCACCGCCGAGGACGCCGTCAACCGGGCCCTCGAGGCGGGGCGCACGGACGCCGGCAACACGGCGAGCTTCTGGATGAGCCAGCTCGGCAACACCGCGACCGTCGTCGGCCTGTGCGTCCTGTCCGTCGCGGCCCTGCGCCTGTGGCGGCACCGCTGGCGCGAGTCCTTCCTCGTCCTGCTCGTCACCCTCGGGCAGTCCGTCGTCTTCCTCTGCACGACGCTCGCGATCGACCGCGAGCGGCCCGACGTCTTCAAGCTCGACGACTCGCCGCCGACGTCGTCCTTCCCCAGCGGCCACACGGGCGCCGCCTT
Source organism: Kineosporiaceae bacterium (assembly GCA_052038585.1). Taxonomy (GTDB): domain Bacteria; phylum Actinomycetota; class Actinomycetes; order Actinomycetales; family Kineosporiaceae; genus JBQGCR01. The sequence continues at coordinate 11,956 of JBQGCR010000308.1, read as the reverse complement.
CGCGATCTACCTGTCGCTGGCCGTCACCGTGCACCGGACCGTGCGGCGGACGTGGCTGCGCCGCCTCCTGGCGGCCCTGCTCGTCTGCCTGCCCGTCATGGTCGCGGTCTCGCGGCTCTACCGCGGCATGCACCACCCGAGCGACGTCGTCGGCTCCCTCGTCAACGCCGGCCTGCTTCTCCTGCTCACCGACCGGGTACTCCGGGGGGTGTCCCTGCCCGACGACCACCACGGCCTCGAGACCGTGCACGGGCCGTCGGCCGGGACGTCCGCCCCCAAGCAGAGGAGCACCGAGAGCATGGTGACCCACCGGTGAAGATCGCCGTCGACCTCAACCCCGTCAAGGTCGACGACCCCGCGGGCCTGCGCGACCTCGTCGCCAAGCGCTGCGCCGACGCCGGCTGGGAGGCGCCCGTCGTCGTCGAGACCACCGTCGAGGAGCCCGGCACGACCCAGGCGCGCAAGCTCGCCGCGCAGGGGGCCGACGTCGTCGTCGCCGCCGGCGGCGACCGGACCGTCCGGGCCGTGTGCGAGGGCCTGGCCGGGACGACGACCCGGCTCGCGCTCGTGCCGGCGGGCACCGGGAACCTCCTCGCCCGTAACCTCGGCGTCCCGCTGACGACCCCCGAGGCGGTCGACGTCGCGGTCGACGGCACGGACCGCCGGATCGACGTCGGCGTCCTCGAGGGCGGGCCGCGCGTCCCGGACGGGGACGACGGCCGGGTCTTCGCGGTCATGGCCGGCGTCGGGCTCGACGCGGCGATGATGGAGGAGGTCCCCGACGCCCTCAAGGGACGCGTCGGCTGGCCCGCCTACGTCGTCGGGGGGCTGCGCGCGCTGCGCCGCCCGCAGGTGCACGTCGAGGTGGTGCTCGACCACGTCCACGTCCGGCGGCGCACCGTCCGCACGGTGCTCGTCGGCAACGTCGGCACGCTCCAGGGCGGGGTGACGCTGCTGCCCGACGCGCGCCCGGACGACGGGGAGCTCGACGTCGCCCTCGTCAGCGCCTCGCGCCCGGCGGACTGGGTGCGCCTCGTCGTCCAGGTGCTGCGCCGCCGGCCCCGCCGCCACGGCCACCTCGAGACCCACCGCGCGTCCCGGGTCGAGATCCGGCTGCCCGGCGGCCCGACCGCCCGCCAGCTCGACGGCGAGCTCGTCGCCGAGGGCCGGGCACTCGTCGCGAGCGTGCGTCCCGGCGCGCTCGTCGTCCGCGTCCCCGCCGGGACCGTCCCCGAGGAGGCACCCCGATGAGCTCGGCCACCCGCGTCCCGCAGACCCGCCTCATGTCCAGCGAGGAGCTGTCGGCGGACGACGCCCGGGCGACGCTGCGCCGGGTCGGCCGCTCGCGCCTGCTCAAGGACTGCTTCACCCGCTTCCGGTACGCGGACGGCTTCAGCTCCGCACGCGCGCTCGGGTTCCAGTTCGTCCTGTCCTTCGTGCCGCTCGTCATCGCGGTCGTCGGCCTGTCGAGCACGGTCCAGGTCGACAAGCTCGCCGAGGTGCTGCGCCGCACGCTGCTCGCGCTCTCGCCCGGCACCGGCTCGGACGCCGTCGAGCAGGCGCTCGCGAGCTCGCAGGGCGGCGGGTCCGGCGGCCAGGTCGCCCTCGTCGGCGGCCTCGTCACCGCCCTCGTCGCGCTGACGACGTCGATGGGGCAGGTCGAGCGCGCGTCGAACCGGATCTACGGCATCCAGCGGGACCGGCCGAGCACGCAGAAGTACGTCCGGGCGGCCGTGCTCGCGCTGTGCGCCGGCGTGCCCGCGATGCTCGGCTTCCTCCTGCTCGTCGCCGGCGGCGCCGCGATCGACTCCTTCCGCGCCGTCTACGGCGAGCACGCGTGGATCTCGGTGCTCTCGTGGGCGCGCTTCCCGGTGGGCGCGCTGCTCGGCCTCGCGGCCATCACGATCCTCTTCCGCTGGTCGCCGCGGCGCCGCCAGCCCGGGGAGAGCTGGATCGCCTTCGGCTCCGGGGTGGCCCTCGTCCTGTGGCTCGCCTTCACCGGCCTCCTCGCCCTCTACATCACCTCCTCCGGCTCCTTCGGCGAGGTGTACGGACCGCTCACCGGGATCGTCGCGCTGCTCCTGTGGAGCCAGCTGACGTCGGTCGCACTGCTGCTCGGCGTCGCCTTCAACGCCCAGCTCGAGGCGGTGCGGGCGGGGGTCGCCTCCCCCGCGGCGATCGACCCGGAGCTGCTCGAGGTGCGCGGCCGCGACGACGACGTCGTCGTCCTCGCCCCGGACCCGGCCGCCGACCGGCGCTGAGGCGTCCGACACGACCGCCCCGCGCGGCCCCTGCGTCCCCGGACGATCGGCGCGTGCGGCAGACTGCGTGTCGACACTCACGTTCTGAGGAGGACCTTGTGGACGACGACGTCGTTCGGCAGGCACCGCTTTTCGCTGCTCTGGACGACGAGGCCGCCTCGGCGCTGCGTGCGTCGATGACCTCCGTCGACGTGGCACGCAGCGAGGTGCTGTTCCACGAGGGTGACCCCGGCGACCGGCTCTACGTCATCGTCGAGGGCAAGGTGAAGCTCGGCCGGGCCTCCGGCGACGGGCGCGAGAACCTCCTGGCGATCCTCGGCCCCGGTGAGATGTTCGGCGAGCTGTCCCTGTTCGACCCGGGCCCGCGCAACGCCACCGCCACGGCCGTCGCGGACACCACGCTCATCGGCCTCGGCAGCGACGACCTCGGCAACTGGCTCGACGGTCGCCCCGACGTCTCCCGCCAGCTCCTGCGCGCCCTGGCCCGCCGGCTGCGGCGCACGAACGAGGCGCTCGCCGACCTCGTCTTCTCCGACGTCCCGGGCCGGGTCGCCAAGGCGCTGCTCGACCTGTCCGAGCGGTTCGGCCGCCCGACGGACGACGGCCTGCGCGTCGCGCACGACCTGACCCAGGAGGAGCTCGCGCAGCTCGTCGGCGCGTCCCGCGAGACGGTGAACAAGGCCCTGGCCGACTTCGCCTCGCGCGGCTGGCTGCGCCTGGAGGCCCGCGCCGTCGTCCTCATGGACATCGAGCGGCTGCGCCGCCGCGCCCGCTAGTCCCCGCAGCACGCGCGCAGCACGCCCCTACAGCACGCCCAGGTACTCCAGCTGGGCCCGGACGCTGAGCTCGGCCGCGTCCCACAGGCCCCGGTCGACGTCGGCGTAGACGTCCTCGACGACGGCGCGCGGCTGCGTGACGCCCCGGGCCACGGCCGCGCGCACCTGCTCCAGCCGCTGCTCGCGGTGCGCCCGGTACGCCGCGACGACGGCGGCCGGGTCCGGCAGCACCGGGCCGTGACCGGGCAGCACCGTCGTCAGCCCGAGGTCGGCCGAGAGCCGGTGCAGCCGGTCCAGGCTCGCGAGGTAGTCCCCGAGCCGGCCGTCCGGGGGGGCGACGGCCGTCGTCCCGCGGCCGAGCACGGTGTCCCCGGTGAGCACGGCGGCCTCGTCGGTGAGGACGAAGCAGAGCGAGTCGCCCGTGTGGCCGGGGGTCGCGACGACGTCGACGACGAGCGACCCGGCCGCGACGCGGTCCCCCACGGCGAGCCCCTGCGACCCGAGCCGGGGCGCCGGGTCGAGCGCCCGCACCCCGACGCCGCAGTCCTGCGCGAACCGGCGTGCGCCCTCGCTGTGGTCGAGGTGGCCGTGGGTGAGCAGCACGCCCGCGACCCGCGCGCCCCGCTCCTCGACCGCCGCCCGGACCGCGCCCAGGTGCCCGGCGTCGTCCGGGCCGGGGTCGACCACGAGCGCGTCGCGCTCGCCCGGCCGGTGGAGCACCCAGGTGTTCGTGCCGTCGAGGGTCATCGGGCCCGGGTTGGGCGCGAGGACGCAGAGCGCCGAGGCGGTCGCCGGTCCGCCCGCCCAGCCGGCCGGCCCGCTCACAGGTCCGCCACGAGGACGCTGCCGTCGCCGTCGGCGACCCACCACGGCATGACCCGGGACGGGCTGCGCCGGGCCGCGAGCACCGCCGCGACGCTGCCGAGGGCGTCGAGCTCCTCCAGGCACACCCGGGTCGGCGGCATGAGCGCGAGACGTCCGGCGTCCGCGTCGGCGAGGGCCGCCGCGGGGACGACCCAGGCGGTGCGGTCGGCCTCGCCGAGCACCTCGCGGGCGGCCACCCCCGGCGGCAGGGCCGCGGCGAAGAACCGGGTGTCGAAGCGGCGCGGCTCGTGCACCGGGGTCAGCCAGTGCGCCCACGGCCGCAGGAGGTCGGCCCGCAGCACGAGCCGGTGCCGGTCCAGGACGTCGGCCAGGGTCACCCGGCCGGCGGCGAGCGCCTCGCGCTCGGCCTCCCACCCGGCGTCGTGCGCCGCGACGACGGCGTCCTCGCCGGGGCGCGAGGCGAGCAGCACCCCGCACTCCTCGAACGTCTCGCGGACCGCGGCGACGACGAGCGCGTGCGCCTGGCCCGCCGTCGCGGACAGCGCCCCCGCGAGCTCGGCGGCGGACGGACCCGTCCACGCGCACGGGGCGCCGTCACGGTCGTCGACACCCCCGCCGGGGAAGACGTGCATCCCCGCCGCGAACGCGAGCGAGGCCCGACGGCGCAGGACGAAGACCTCGAGCCCGGCCGGCGCGTCCCGGACGAGCATGACGGTCGAGGCGTCCCGCGGCGGCACGCCCTCGACGGGATCCGGCGGGGGCTCGGACGAGACGGCGAAGCGGCGCAGCACGCCGCGATCCTAGGTCGCGGTCACCGGTGGACCACCCGGCGGACACGCACCGTCATGTCGTGACACGTCCCTGTGACTCTGCTGACTCCATCGGTCCTACCGAGCGTCACACGGCGGCCGGGCACGCTAGGTTCGGGGGCGGACCCCCTCCCCGCGGTGCAGTCGGTCGGCGTGGGCAGGAGGGGCAGGGAGGACGGCCACGGGGGGCCGGGACGCAGGACGGGGACGACGCATGGGGGACGGGCGCACCGAGCGCTACACGCTGGACGAGCTCGCCGCGGTCATGGGCATGACGGCGCGCAACGTCCGCAGCTACGCGACGAAGCAGCTCATCGACAAGCCGCTGCGCGAGGGCCGGCGCGCGGTCTACGACGCACGGCACCGCGCGCAGCTGGAGTGGGTGCGCGACCGGCACGAGGGCGAGGGCCTGCCGCTGCGCGTCGTCCGGCGGATGGTCGAGCGCGGCGACCGCCCGGACCCCGCCACGCTCGACCTCACCGACCCCCGGCTCGACGCGCTGGGCGCCGCGCAGGTCACCCCGGGCGCGACCGAGCTCGCGACGAGCATCTACGTCCCGCTGGCCGGCGACCACACCGACACGGTGCTCCTCGTCCGCGCCGTGCACCGGCTCGTCGACGCGGCCGGCTACGTGCACTACGGGGACGAGCTGCGCCGCGCCGCCTCCTACCTGCGCCGCTCGACGTGGCGGCGCGCCGTCGCCGCGCAGGAGGCGGCCGAGCTCGTGACGACGCTCGTCACCGCCGCGGACGGCGCCGGCGACGCCCTCTCGGGGGCCCTCGCCGACGTCCACGCCCGGCTGGAGGCCGTGCCGGAGGCCGTCGTCGTCGTCGGTCCCCTCCTGCTCACCCGGCACGCCGACGACGGCGTCGCGCAGACCCGGCGGGCCCACCTGGCCCCCGACGTGGCGGCCGACCTCCTCGCGACGCCCGACCTGCTCGCCTCGCCGGGCCGGGCGGCCCGGCTCACGACGGACGCCGTGAGCGCCTGAGCGGCGTCAGGCGCGCAGCCGGACGACGACCTCGACCTCGACGGGCGCGCCGAGCGGCAGCGCCGCGACGCCGACGGCGCTGCGGGCGTGCCGGCCCGCCTCGCCGAGCACGTCGCCGAGCAGCTCGCTCGCGCCGTTGACGACGCCGGGCTGCCCGGTGAACCCGGGCGCGCTCGCGACGAAGCCGACGACCTTGACGACGCGCTCGACCCGGTCGAGGTCGCCGGCGACGGACGCGACGGCGGCGAGCGCGTTGAGCGCGCAGACCCGTGCCGCGGCCCTGGCGTCGTCGGGGGCCACGAGGCCCTCCCCCTCGCCGACGAGCCCCGTCGCGGTGAGCGCGCCCTCGACGAAGGGCAGCTGGCCGGAGGTCCACACGAGGTCCCCGTCGCGGACGGCGGGGACGTAGGCGGCGACCGGGGCGGCCACCGCGGGCAGGGTCAGGCCGAGCTCGGCGAGCCGGTCGGCGACGCTCACGGCTTCGGCCGCTTGAAGTAGGCGACGGGGTTGCCCCCGCCGGGGCCGGGGATCACCGTGACGAGCTCCCAGCCGTCCTCGCCCCAGGTGTCGAGGATGGCCTTGGTGCTGTGGACGATGAGCGGTGCGGTGGCGTACTCCCAAGTCGGCATGCGGCTGAGGTTATCGGGCGCCGAAGGGCGGGGCCCGCCCGCGCTCACTACCCTGGGAGACGTGCCCGGGACCAGCCACGCCGACCTCTCCCGGCCACGCCTCCACGTCGTCACCGGCAAGGGCGGCACGGGCAAGACGACGGTGGCCGCCGCGCTCGCCGTCGCGCTGGCCCGCGGCGGGCGGCGCGTGCTGCTCGCCGAGGTCGAGGGCCGCCAGGGGCTCGCCCCGCTGTTCGACGTCGGCGAGCTGCCCTACGCGGAGCGGCACCTGCTGAGCACGCCCGAGGGCGGCGAGGTGCTCGCGCTGTCCGTCGAGCCCAAGGCCGCGCTGCTGGAGTACCTCGAGCTGTTCTACCGGCTCGGCCGGGCCGGCAAGCTCCTGGAGAAGATGGGCGCGGTCGACTTCGCGACGACGGTCGCCCCCGGCCTGCGCGACGTCCTGCTCACCGGCAAGGTCTACGAGGCCGTGCGGCGCCGGGAGGCCGGCGTGCCGGTGTACGACGCCGTCGTGCTCGACGCCCCGCCGACAGGACGGGTCACCCGCTTCCTCAACGTCAACGAGGAGGTCGTCGGGCTCGCCAAGGTCGGACCCGTGCGCAACCAGGCCGGCTCGATCATGTCGCTGCTGCGCTCCGCGCAGACCGCGATCCACCTCGTGACCGTGCTCGAGGAGATGCCGGTGCAGGAGACCGCCGACGGCATCGCCGAGCTGGAGAAGGTCGGGCTGCCCGTCGGGGCCGTCGTCGTCAACCAGGTCCGGGAGCCGACGCTCGCCCGCCGCGCGCTGAACTCGGCCGTCAAGGGCCGGCTCGACCGCGACGTCGTCCTCGCCGGGATCGAGGCCGCCGGGCTCGGCGGCCGCCAGCCCGGCTCGAGCGCGGCGCGCTCCCGGATGGAGTCACTCGCGGACGCGCTGCTCGCCGAGGCGGCCGACCACGGCGTGCGGGTCGCCCTCGAGGAGCGCGGCCGCAAGGACCTCGCGGCGCTCGACAAGCCGCTCGTCGAGCTGCCCGCCGTCGCGGGCGGCGTCGACCTCGGCACGCTCTTCGACCTCGCCGACCGGCTGCGGGCGCAGGGCTTCGACGGGGAGGCGGGCGCGTGAGCGACGACCGCCTGCTCGACGTCGACGCCCTCCTCGACGACCCGGCCACCCGGGTCGTCGTCTGCTGCGGCGCCGGCGGCGTCGGCAAGACGACGACCGCGGCCGCCCTGGCGCTGCGGGCGGCGGAGCGGGGCCGGCGGGTCGTCGTCCTGACGATCGACCCGGCGCGCCGGCTCGCGCAGGCCATGGGGCTGGTCGAGCTGGACAACACCCCGCGCGCCGGGGACGGCGTCGACACCGCGGCGGGCGGCCGGCTCGAGGCGATGATGCTCGACATGAAGCGGACCTTCGACGAGGTCATCGAGGCGCACGCCACCCCGGAGAAGGCCCAGCAGATCTTCGCCAACCCCTTCTACCAGGCCATGTCGAGCTCCTTCGCCGGCACGCAGGAGTACATGGCGATGGAGAAGCTCGGCCAGCTCCGGGCGGTCGCGGGGTCCGAGCCCGACGGCTGGGACCTCATCGTCGTCGACACCCCGCCGAGCCGGTCGGCGCTGGACTTCCTCGACGCCCCGCAGCGGCTCGGGTCGTTCCTCGACGGGCGGCTCATCACGATCCTCCCGGCGCCGGCCCGGGCCGGCGGGCGGGCCTACCTCAAGGTGGCCTCGGCGGTGCTCGGGACGGCGACCGGGGTGCTGACGAAGATCCTCGGGGCGCAGGTGCTCGGGGACGTGCAGAGCTTCGTCGCCGCGCTCGACACCGTCTTCGGCGGGTTCCGGGAGCGGGCCGAGGCGACGTACCGGCTCCTCCAGGAGCCGGGGACCGCGTTCGTCGTCGTCGCCGCGCCGGAGCCGGACGCGCTGCGCGAGGCGTCGTTCTTCGTCGACCGGCTCGGGGCCGAGCGGATGCCGCTCGCCGGGCTCGTGCTCAACCGGGTGCAGACCTCGCACGCCGAGGGGCTGTCGGCCGAGCGCGCGACGGCCGCGGCCGAGGAGCTCGAGGAGGCCGGCGGGCACGCCGTCACCGCGGGCCTGCTCCGGGTGCACGCCGACCGGATGCGCCGCCGCGAGCGGGAGACGGCGCTGACGGCCCGCTTCACCGCGGCGCACCCCGCGGTCAGGCTCGTCCGGGTGCCGGCGCTCGCCGAGGACGTCCACGACCTCGACGGGCTGCGCCAGGTCGCGGGGAGCCTCGCGAAGGGCTGAGGAGCCCCCGGACGCACGGACGGCGCCCGACCCCCTCGGGGGTGGGCGCCGTCGCCGTGGGTGAAGGGTGCCGGGGGTCCTCCCCCGGCTGGGGGGGTCAGCCCGCGCGGACGACGTCCGCGCTCGTGAAGGCGAGCATGTGCTCGTCGCGGGCCGTCTCGAGCAGCCGCCGCCACGAGCGGACGTTCGGCCGCCGGCGCAGCAGCGCGCGGCGCTCGCGCTCGGTCATCCCGCCCCAGACGCCGAACTCCGTCCGGTTGTCGAGCGCGTCCGCCAGGCACTCCGTGCGCACGGGGCACCCGAGGCACACGGCCTTCGCCCGGTTCTGCGCAGCGCCCTGGACGAACAGCGCGTCCGGGTCGGCGGTGCGGCACGCGCCCCGCGAGGCCCAGTCGGTCGTCCCGGCCGTCGTCCTGGTGATCGCCGCGGCAGCCGCCGTCGTCGTCGTGATCGTCATCTCCGATGCCCTCCCATTGGTCCCCCGTGAGCCATCCGCCCCATCCCCCGAAGCGGCCCCACCAGTGACGTTAAGTGTTCGCCGATCCCACCGGTACAGGCCGATCGGATGAACCGACAGCGTTCGTCGTGACCATCCGTAGACCCGAATGGACTATCTGGCGGGGCGGCCCGGACGTTACGTGCCCGGTCTGTAACGTTTGGATGACGACGAGGTGACCTGCGAGCGAGCGGTCACGGAGGGTCCGCACGCCGGGCCGGTGCTGTCCGCATATGCCCTGGTAGGACCCGATCGGCTCGTGCTCACGGCCACGCTGCGGAAGGAGCACGCCGGCCGCTCGTCCGGACCCGGACGACCGTCGAATCATCCGTTCGGTTGACCCCTGGGCCGTCCGTGGCCGCGCGCGGGCCCCGCGGACCGCCGGGTCCGGGCCCCGCGGGTCCGCGCAGGATCGCCGGGAGCGGGGGTGACGCGACGTACTCTGGTCGCATGAGTGGTCCTGTTCGTGGTACGTCCACCGCCCTCGCCCGGGCTGTCGTCCTCCTGGCCGGGTTCGTCGCGACCTCCCTGGTCGCCGGCGTCCTCATGGCCGGGCTCGTCATCCCGGCGGCCGGCGCGACGGGCCAGGCGGCCCGCGCGGGCGTCGACTTCTTCGACGCCCTCCCGGGCGACCTCGAGCAGCGGCCGCTGTCGCAGCAGTCGGTCATGTACGCCTCCGACGGCACCACCCGGATCGCGACGTTCTACGAGGAGAACCGGATCTCGGTCCCGCTGAAGAACATCGCCCCGGTCATGCGGACGGCGATGGTCTCGATCGAGGACTCCCGGTTCTACGAGCACGGCGGCGTGGACACCCGCGGCGTCGTCCGGGCGTTCGTCAACAACCTCAGCGGCGGCGGCCGGCAGGGCGCCTCGACGCTGACCCAGCAGTACGTGAAGAACGTCCTCGTCGAGCGCGCCGCCGCCGCCGGGGACGACGCGGGGGTCGACGCCGCGAAGGAGGTGACGATGGCCCGCAAGCTCCGGGAGATGAAGCTCGCGATCTCCCTGGAGAAGAAGCTCACCAAGGACGAGATCCTCGAGAACTACCTCAACATCGTCATCTTCGGCGACACGGTCTACGGGATCGAGGCCGCCTCGCGCTACTTCTTCAGCACCAACGCGAGCAAGCTGACGCTCACCCAGGCGGCCATGCTCGCCGGCCTCGTCCAGCGCCCGTCCGACTACAACCCGCTGCGCTACCCCGACCGCGCCAAGGAGCGCCGCGACGTCGTCCTCAAGCGCATGTACGACCTCAAGGCGATCGACGCCGCGACCTACGAGGCCGCCGTCGCCTCCCCGCTCGGCCTCAAGCCGAGCCGGGCCCGCAACGGCTGCGCGAACGCGGCGAACAACGCCTGGGCGTTCTACTGCGACTACGTCGTCGCCGACATGCAGGTCAACCCGGCCTACGCGTGGATGGGCAAGACGCCCCAGGAGCGGAAGAAGGCGCTGCTGCGCGGCGGCCTGAACATCGTCACGACCCTGAGCCCGCAGGTGCAGAACATCGCGGTCAGGGAGGTCAACGAGTCCATCCCCGCGACCGACCGCAGCGGCGTCGCGGCGGCGGCGGTCACCGTCCAGCCCGGCACGGGGAACATCATCGCGATGGCCCAGAACCGGGTCTACGACACCCTCGGGGGCCAGGGGCGGACGACGATCAACTACATGGTCGACCGGGCGCACGGCGGCTCGACGTACGGCTGGCAGCCGGGCTCGACGTTCAAGGCGTTCACCCTCGCGGCGTGGCTCGACGCGGGGAAGGCCCTCAACGACACGGTCTCCGCGCCGGCGTCGCTCGCCCCGACCCGGGCGGACTACCGCAAGACGACGTGCACCCGGGTGCTGCCGGGTGACTGGAAGCCGCGCAACGCCAGCGACTCGATCGGCTCGGGCCAGATGTCCGTCATCGCGGCGACCAAGGGCTCGGTCAACACGGCCTACATCAACATGTCGCAGCAGGTCGACCTGTGCGACATCACCGGCATCGCGTCGCGGATGGGCGTGCGCACCGTGTCGTCCTCGGGGACGCCCCAGGAGGTCATCCCCTACCCGTCGGTCGTCCTCGGGGCCCAGACGGTGACGCCGCTCGCGATGGCCGCCGCGTACGCCGGCTTCGCCAACAAGGGTGCCTGGTGCGCCCCGCGGGCGATCGTGTCGATCACCGACCGGGCCGGGAAGGCGCAGCCGGTCGCCCCCGTCGCGTGCACGCAGGCGATCTCCCGGGACGTCGCGAACGGCGTCGTCTCCGGCCTGTCGCACGTCTTCGAGCCGGGCGGCACGGGCAACGCCCTCGGCGGCATCGGCCGGCCGTCGGCCGGCAAGACGGGGACCACGAACGACGCGATCGACACGTGGTTCGTCGGCATGACGCCGGACCTCGCGACGGCGGTGTGGGTGGCCAACCCCGAGACCAACCCGCGCACCGGCCTGCGCAAGCCGATGCAGAACATCCGGATCAACGGCCGGACGTGGCGGACGATGTACGGCGCGGCCATCGCCGGGCCGACGTGGAAGCGGATCATGACGCAGGCGCACAAGGGCCTGCCGGAGCGCTCGTTCGAGGAGCCGCCGAGCAAGATGGTCTTCGGCAGCGGCGTCCGGGTGCCCGCGCTGCAGGGCCGCTCGGTCAGTGGCGCGACCGCGACGCTCGAGCGCTTCGGCTTCGACGTCACCGTGGCGTCCGGCGAGGTGGACTCCGAGGTCCCCGCGGGCCGCGTCGCCTACACGACGCCCGGCTCCGGCTCCCGCCTGTCGCCCGGCGGCAGCGTGACGATCTACGTGAGCAACGGCAGCCGGGCACCGCGCGGCGGCGGCGACACCGGCGGCGGGGACACCGGCGCGAACCCCGGCGGCGGCAACGGCGGCGGGGCCGGTGGCGGGGCCGGCGGCGGTGGCGCCGGCGGCGGTGGCGGTGGCGCC